>QWQY01000124.1 GCA_003670675.1 Chloroflexota bacterium | reverse complement strand
CACAAAATGCATTACTTACCCCACGAAATCCCAGAATCTGCATCAAACAGCTGGTCACGGGTTATTTGTTCGGGTTCACCATCCGGGGCACCGTTGAGGAGTTTCTGGGACCACAATTCAAAGCCTGCAGCCTGTGCAGGTACTGCAAGATACACCAGCCAATTCCCATCGGGAGATACCGCAGGAGCACGTGCCATTTTGCGTTGTGTCAGCTGCACTGGTGTTCCCCCTGCAGTGGGGATACTGTAGATTTCGGTCGTATCCCCGTCCCGTTTCGCGTAGAAAAGCGTTTTGCCATCCGGGCTGAGCGCGGGATCGTAGGTTTGGTCTGGCAACCCCGATGGGAGTGACAAACCCCCATTCGTCAAGTTGTAGTACATGATTCGTGGCGCGCCATTCTGACCGGCCGGGGTAAACGCAAAATAGATCCCTTTGCTTTCGGCATCGAAAATCGAATGACCAACATTGCCTGAGCCGTCTGAATATGCGGTTATCCGTTCAGCCCCTGCACGCGCATCTTGGACGTACATGACCAAACGGTATTCGGAGGCGGGCGAGCCTTCGGGTGGGCCGAATTGCGATGCGTAGACTATCCGACTCCCATCCGGAGAGAAATTCGGATAAAACGCCCACATAGAATCGTAGATGCGCTCAAAGCTCTGTAACGCGTGGCGTGAGCCATTATCGGTGAGCTGTATTGCCTCGCCGCCGGTCGCAGCCGTCAACATGATGTCGCTATAACTCTGCCCACGGCGGACAAAGACGATACGGGTACCATCCCGAGAAAACGCAGGCTGCCAGGCGTCGCCGCTCGAAGTTAACTGTTGGAGTTGGCCAGCATGCCACATCAACAAATTTCCTGATTTGACCAACAACATACGGCCGGGCAAATCCGGTGTGGCGATAATCGCAGGGGAGCTTGTGGTACCTACAGGATCAGTTGTTGCGGTAGTTGATGAACCCAATTGGCTACAACCAACCAGTAGCATGCCGATAATCCACCACGCAAGAACGTGTTTCATGATTTCTCCATTCCCCAAGGGGCAAGCCGCAATGTCTGTGCTGCTGAGTGCGTCAGCAACACATGCAGGGCGCTGGGCTGTATCGTAATGCGTGTCGGAGTGGTACCTACATGGTCACCATCGAGTTGCATGGCAATCGGGGTACCATCTATCGTAACCTTTCGCACACGGCGGCTGATTCCGTGCGGATCGAGGAAGGGCATAATCCGTTTGAGATATAGTGCCAAAAAGCGAAATGGGCCAGTCAACATGTCTGCACCGACGAGCATGTAGACATCAAGCATCCCGTCATCCACTGCCGCGTCTGGGGTAAAAGGGATAAAGCTTGCATAGCGAGCGGTATTGCCCACAATCATCATCAACAGCGATACGTCGAATACTTCGTCGTCGAGTTGCACGCAAACCTGCTGGCCGCGATATCCCCACATGACGGACCATATTCTACCGATGTAGGCCATCACGCCAAAGCGTCGCTTATCGCGCGCATACAGGTGTTGTACGACGGCGGCATCGAACCCGATACCGGCCATCAACACAAAAAACCGGTCGCCACATTTACCGACATCAATCACACTGCGCTGCGCAGTCATGATTTGGACGGCAGCGGTTGCCACGTCCATCGAAAACCCCGCCTCACGAGCCCACACATTGACCGTACCAATGGGGAGCGGGGCAAGGATGGTGGTACTGCCAACGAGACCATTCGCGACTTCGTTGACCGTTCCATCGCCTCCTGCAGGAATAACGATGTGTGCGCCTTGGGCTACGGCTTCGCGGGCATACCGTTCGGCATCACCGTGTTTGGTGGTCTCGCGTACGGTTACTTCCCAGCCGTGTGCACGCCAGAGTGAGACGGCAGTTGTCACTGCTTCGGCACGGGCGACCGCTTGCCCTGCGAGGGCATTGGTGATGACAACAACACGTGTCCCTTCGAAGGAGATGGTCATGGCTCACGTCCGAGCTCTGTACGCAACAACGGGTGTGCGGTGCGCCATCGTGCATACGCACTATCGAGTGTCTGTGCAACGGCGATGCCGGCTGCAGTCAACAGGCTTATCGTCGCATGCATGGGCATTCCCACCACATTGGTAAAGCTGCCGTTGACTGCTTGAACCAAGGTTCCTGCAACGCCTTGAATACCGTATGCACCCGCTTTGTCCATTGGTTCTCCGGTGCCTACATACGCGTGTATTTCAGCATCTGAAAGGCTAAGCATCTCGACGTCCGATTGTTCGACCATATATCGTGGCTGCTGTGCAGGCACAAATAACGCTAATCCCGTATACACCAGATGGGTTCGACCGGACAACAGTCGCAACATGCGGATTGCATCCGTGACATCCGTTGGCTTGTTCAATACCATCCCATCACAGACAACAATGGTGTCTGCGGCGATAACGACCTTCTCAGGATGCAAATCGGCAATATGACTTCCTTTGCGCCACGCACGCAGCGCCGGCTGATCATTACGGGGGACGCCGACAAACGGCATGCCTATGCTTTGGTCATCCGTGGGGAACGTCGCTTCTTCTTCGGCATCGCTCACCGACACCGCATAGTGTACGCCGAGTGCATCTAGTATTGCAGCCCGACGCGGTGATTGAGATGCCAATATGACGTCGTAAAGGCGCGCAGATACATCTTTCATATACCGCTATCATACCTTGAATCACTTTCCTCATCAACAGTTCATGCAACCAAGCCTTCGCGCATAGCGTATAGTATGGGATAATTCCTTTTGAGCAACTAGTCGGAGAAACACATGCGTTCAAATGTAATTAACCCCGTTGTCGTTATCCAAAAAGCCATGCAGCAAGTATACCTGTGGATGACTGCTGGATTGATGGTAACCGGTGCCGTAGCAACCACGCTCTACAACTCAGGAGCAGTGAAGTCCCTCGGCCCGATGATGATTGTGCTTTTGCTTGTCCAAATTGGTGTGGTGTTCTTTCTGAGTGCCCGCATCAACAAAATGGCACCAACCACGGCAACCATCCTCTTCTTGGCGTATTCTGCGTTGTCTGGGGTCACGTTGACCCCTATTTTCTACGCATACACGGCAAGCTCAATCGGCACGACGTTTTTTGTGACTGCCGGGACGTTTGCTGCCATGGCCTTGTACGGCGCAACCACCAAGCGCGATTTGACCGGCATGGGATCGATGCTCATGATGGCTCTGTTCGGTTTGATGATTGCCACCATCGTCAACATCTTTTTGGGCAGCGGTCTGATGTCTTTGGTCATTAGTGCGGTCGGAGTTTTGATTTTCGTCGGGTTGACGGCATACGACGTTCAATCGTTGACCAGGATGGCGCACACGGTCGCAACCGAAGACGATACCCAGCGCTTCGCGATCATTGGAGCACTCAAACTCTACTTGGATTTCATCAACCTCTTTCTCTTTCTTTTGCGGTTCCTCGGCACTGGTCGTCGCGACTAGTCAAAGAACAACTTGGCACCCCAATACGCAGTATGTAGCATTCATCCCCCGTACGACACATTCGTACGGGGGATGAGTTTTGCACCGACACGTAGCAAACGCTAGACGAATGTCTGCATCGTCGTAATCAACAGTTGTTGTTCAACCGCCCGGATACGGCTGTGCAATGTCACCTCGTCGTCATCGGGATAGACCGTCACTTCGGCACGTGACAGGACGGGGCCACGGTCGACCTCCGGCACCACCCGATGGATGGTACATCCCGTTACGGGTAATCGTTGTGCAATCGCGTCTCGCACGACATGCGCCCCACGTAATGCAGGGATTGTGCGGCCATCGCTGAGTGTGACCGTGTCACCACCATCGTCTGGCAACAAGGCAGGATGCTGATTGAGCAAGGGAACGGTCACATGGGCAAGCGTCGTACTGCTCAGAATACGCATAAATCCCGACAGCAGTATGATGTCAGGAGCAAAGCAATCAACAACCTGCATGGCCTGCGTTTCCCATGCGATACGCTGTATGGCGGTGGCGCGCCGTGGATAGGGTAACGCACAGACCGCGATGTTGTGTGCCAGTGCACGCTGGACTGCGCCGCATGCTGGTTGATCACTAATGACCAATGCGATGCGCATGGCTAGACTGTCAGCAGCGATTGCATCAATAAGGGCCTGCAGGTTTGAGCCACCGCCGGATGCCGCAACAACGAGTGCACGCTGCTTCATGGTAACTCCGACTGACCGATGTCGAGTCGATACTGCATGCCGGCAAGGTCGATGCAGTCGACCACAGCATAGGCGACCTTGAGTGCTTCGGCGTGCGTTGCGCCGACGCCTACTGCGTTCAGTACGCGCCCACCGTTGCTGACGAGCTGACCGTCGCGGTGAACGGTCCCTCCGTGGAGCACCATTCCCCCCGGGGGGAGCTGTGCATCGATGCGTATCGGATCGCCACGTCTCGGGCTACCGGGATAACCGTGACTCGCCACCACGACGCACGCAGCGGCACCTTGCTGCCAGCCAAGGACGTCAGGTTCGAGGCGACCATGGGCCGCATCCGAGAGTGCCTTGAGCACATCACCATCGACGAGAGGTAATATCACTTGGGTTTCGGGGTCACCAAAACGGGCATTGTATTCGATGACTTTAGGACCGTCATCGGTCAACATCACACCGGCATACAGAGCACCGACGAACGGCATATCATGGAGCCGCATGAAATCGAGCACCGGCTTGATAACGAGCTCGGCGAGTTGCTTGGCGGTGTGGTGATTCATTGCATGCAACGGAGCTATGGTACCCATACCACCCGTATTGGGGCCTCGATCATCATCATAGAGGCGCTTGTGATCACGTGCGGTCGGCAAAACACTGTACCGTTCGCCATCACAAATCGCGATCAGCGAGACTTCGGGCCCTGACAGGCGTTCTTCGAGGAGGATCTGGTGTCCAGCGGGAATATCTGTGATGCTCGCGATTGCTGCGATGGTTTCGGCGACAGATTCGGCAACGATGACCCCTTTACCTGCTGCGAGTCCATCGGCTTTTACAACCCATGGGAGTTCGCTGTTTTGGACAAAGGCGATTGCGTCGTCAGCACGCGCAAATACTTTGTAGCGGGCAGTCGGCACCTGTACATGTTGCATCACACTTTTGGCGAACGACTTGCTACTCTCGAGGCGCGCGGCTTGTTGCGACGGTCCGAACACCGCCACACCCGTAGCGCGGATGGCATCTGCCCACCCCGCAGCCAGCGGCGCTTCGGGCCCAATCACGACCAATTCGACCGGGTTGGTGCTGAGCCACGCCAGCACATCTGGGAGCGTCGGCGCGTGGATCAACGTCCCCAGGTCTGCCATGCCCGGATTGCCAGGAGCGATGGTCAACTGATCCAAAAACGGTGACGCAGCAAATACCCGTGCCAGCGCGTGCTCACGTCCACCACTCCCGAGCAACAGTACACGCATGCGTGAATTCCTCATTCGTATCGACCGATACGGCATTATACACCGCGACCTCCGCACGACGCTGTGCCACAAACGCACTATGCTACAATAACGCACAACAGTCCAGAATCCATGAGGTATGTATGACGCAGCCGGCACACACCGCTATCGATGTGGCAGCGCTTTTGTCTGAACTCCAGCGCCGTATTCACACCAACGCAACCCAATCGGGGAGTACAAGTGCCTTGACGCGCGAAGAATTACGCGTCCTCCACGAAGCACTGCACGAAGTCGAGTTGACGCGCGTCATCAGTGCCCATTGGCCCATCCAAGGGGTTGGGCTGGTCGGACGCATCGTCGCCGCCCTACAGAAGATAACTCGGCGCTTGTTGCGCTGGTATATAAACCCCATCGTCGAACAGCAGAACGCGTTCAACGACGCAACTCTGCGCGCTCTGCGACTCATGCTAGATGTCTTTGCAGAGCAAACTGCGGCACTTCCACCACCGCCACAAACACCCCCAGTGGCACCACGGAGCGATCGCGCAATCACCGTTGAAACCGCAGCGGACGCACAAACGCACCTT
>QWQY01000123.1 GCA_003670675.1 Chloroflexota bacterium | reverse complement strand
GGAACCCGCTGACACCGATCATCACGGACGGTGGATTGCGTGTGCAGTACTTCGAAAAAGCACGCTTTGAAGTGCCGTTGGGGCATGACGAACAAGCATCGGTGATGCTCAGCCGGATTGGTGCCTTTGCCATTGATGCAATGGACCCAGCACAACGTGGTCCCGCGTTTGAACCAGCCCCACCGAGCCTCGGGACGTACTTTGGGGTCACCCAACATGCCGTCAGCGGGAGCTTCGAGACGTTTTGGCAGACCCGTGGGGGTTTGGCGCTGTTCGGCTATCCGCTCAGCGAAGCGTTTTATATCACGCAAAATGACATGACTGTCAAAGTGCAGTACTTTGAGCGTGCCCGGTTTGAGGAGCACCTCGAGGGCAACCGTACCGTTGTGCGCCTCAGCAACTTGGGTAGTGCATATCTGAACCGCTTGCCGCATCTCGTCAATTACACAAACCCCATGCCTGGTGTCGAACGCGTGGCGACTGCTACAACGTCCTACAAAGGCGCCGGGTATGCCAAACGTACCAACATCGCAAAAGGTGCGGCGATGATCGATGGTGTGGTCATCCCCGCTGGCGAAGAATTCTCGTTTTTGGCCAATAGTAACTTCACCGATACGGATTTCGTCGAGGGCTACGGTATTGTCGGTGGGCAGTTGGCAAAGGTGTTTGCGGGTGGGATATGCCAAGTGTCGACGACGATTTTCCGGACTGCGGCAAATGGTGGGTTCCCCATTACGCGGCGCATCCCGCATACGTTTGTGGTGTCGACCTACGAGGACATCGTGGGCTTTGATGCAACAGTGATGGAGCCGACGACGGACTTCCGTTTCAAGAACGACAGTGCCGGGCCGCTGATGGTGGTGGTACGCAACGAGCCTGCCGAGTTCCGCTTGACCATTGAGCTGTGGGGCATCCCTGATGGCCGGCAGGTCCGTTTCGCGGGGCCGTTCATTTCGAAGGTGACACGCCCGGGTTCGCCGGTGTGGCAATATGACGCCTCGTTGAAGGCCGGCACCAAGAGCCAACTGGTCTATGGGCGTGGCGGGATGCACGTCAGCTACCAGCGGACTGTGACGGCAGCCGACGGCACACCGTTGATGACTGACGACTTCCAAACCACGTATGCACGCTGGTATGACTACGTGCTCTTCGGGCCAGGGGTTGTCCCTCCGGCAGGTGCCATCGTTCGTTAAGAGCTCCGCGTCTCGGCGATGAACAGCACGCTTTTTGTGCGAGCTGTTCATCGCTTTTTCATGTGATATTTTTCTCAACATGCTATGCTGTACTATCAATCCGCAGGATGTGAGGTCTGTATGCAGCCCATAGTGTCGCTGACCGCGGTTCAGAAGTGGTATGACGAAGGTGCGGTGCGGCGGCACGTTCTGCATGGTGTCGATATGCATGTCCATGCCGGTGAACGTGTCGCACTGGTGGGCAAAAGTGGCTCGGGCAAGAGTTCACTGCTGAACATCATAAGTGGGATAGATGGTGCCGATGCGGGCTCGGTCCTAGTAGGTGGTCATGACCTCAATGGCATGGACGAGACCGCCCGGACGCATTTTCGGCGCACGTCGATAGGATTCGTCTTTCAGTTTTTTAACTTGGTCCCCACCTTGTCAGTCCTCGAAAATGTCTTGCTGCCGCTCGAATTGAACGGCATCGTCGGCAAACCTGCGCATACGCGGGCCATGGCGTTGCTCGCCGATGTGGGCCTCGCTGATCGTGCCGCGACCGCACCCGACCGTTTGTCGGGTGGTGAGCAGCAACGGGTGGCGGTTGCTCGTGCGTTGGTGCACGAGCCGCCATTGATCCTTGCTGACGAACCCACGGGCAATCTCGACAGCGACACGGGTATGGTAATCCTGCAGCTGCTCACACAGCTCGCACAACAGCGCGGGCATGCGTTGCTGATGGTGACGCACAGCCGCGAAGTCGCAGCCAGCGCAGATCGTGTGGTCCGCATCCAAGCGGGACATCTCGTCGCTGACGACGCCGGGACACTGCTGTGATCCCGGTATTGTGGAAGAGCACCCTGCGCTGGCCACTGCGCCGCCCCTGGCAGGCCCTGCTGGCCATTATTGGTGTAGCGATGGGCGTGGCAGTGGTGATCGCCATTGACATTGCCAACGAAAGCGCGCGGCGTGCGTTCCTCGCGTCGACCCAAGCAGTCACTGGCAAGGCCACCGAGCAACTGCTCGGCGGTCCACAGGGCATCCCCGAAGAGTTTTTTGTGCGGCTCCGCACCGAAGCAGGGATCAGGGCCAGTGCTCCGCTGATAGAGGGGTATGCGATTACCACCCAAACGCCGCCGCGGACGTTGACCATTTTGGGGATTGATCCGTTCAGCGAACTGGCGTTCCGGCCCGAGATGAGTGCTGCGGGCACGCCTATCCAAAACGGCATGGCAACCTTGTTGACAGAACCAGACAGCGTCCTTTTGGGGGCCAAAACAGCCACGGCGCTGGGCGTCACACCGGGTGACCGCATTGCAGTACGCATCGCGGGACGATCACACGACATGCTCGTCGCTGCGATTTTGACACCCGACGGCAGTGCATCGAACGCTTTGCTCGACGACGTCGTATTGACCGACATCGGCACTGCCCAAGTGTGGCTTCAGCGGGTAGGTTGGGTCGATCGTATCGATATGATCCTGAGCACTGACCAAGATCGTGCGCGGGTGCAGGCTTTTCTGCCGCCGGGGATTCGCATGACCACTCCGAGTCAGCGGGCCCAAAGCACGACCGAGATGACGGCTTCGTTCGAGATTAATCTCAATGCATTGAGTCTGCTGGCCATGGTCGTCGGCATGTTTCTGATTTACAACACGATGACGTTCTCGGTGGTCCAGCGTCGCCAACTGTTGGGGACTTTGCGCTGTTTGGGCGTTTCGCAACGCGAGGTTGCGGGGTTGATGTTGGTCGAGGGCAGTGTCATCGGGATTATTGGTACGCTGGTCGGGCTTGGTTTGGGTATCGTTTTGGCCCAAGGATTGTTGGGTTTGGTAGCGCGTACCATCAACGACATTTATTTCGTCGTCAATGTCACCCAGATCCAGGTCGGTTGGTTTGCATTGCTCAAAGGGACCGTGTTGGGGATTGTGGCGTCCTTTGTGGCCCTTGCCATCCCGACTCTCGAAGCAGCGCGCACCCCGCCGCGCACCGTGTTGCGGCGTTCGTCGTACGAAGAACAAATGATGCGCATTGTGCCCATCCTCGCTGTCGTCGGGCTTGTGGGGATGGCGCTGGGCGGCTTTGTGATGTGGCAAGGGCCATCGATATGGTTCAGTTACGCCGGGTTGCTCTTTCTCACCCTCGGGGCTGCCATGGTGACACCGTGGACCACGGTTGTGTTGATGCAGCTGCTCCGGCCCGTTGCGGTGCGCTTCGGCGGATTGATTGCGGGCATGGCCGTGCGCGATGTGATTACCTCGCTGAGTCGTACCGGCGTCGCAATAGCGGCATTGATGATTGCCGTCGCCGTGACCATTGCAGTGGGACTGATGGTGGCGAGTTTTCGGGTCACCGTCGTTGATTGGTTGACGACCACGATTCGGGCTGATGTCTTTGTATCGGCCCCGTCGCTCAATGCGAACCGCCTCGATACGTCCCTACCCGATGGTGTCGCAGATCGGATTGCAACGCTGCCGGGGGTCACACGCATCCGGCGCTATCGGAGCACCATGTTGCCCACCGATCGGACGCCCGTGTTGCAGATTGCACTCGACGTGACGCCGGCGGATTACGATACCTTCCTCTGGGCCGAAGGTGACCCGGCGACCATTTGGCCGGCATTTGCCGACGACGCCATCATCATCTCTGAGCCGTTGGCACTCAAACGCAACTTGCATGTGGGCGACACGTTTGTCTTGCAGACGAGTACCGGTGACCGGAACGTGCCCATTGCGGGGATCTTCTATGACTACGGCACCGAGCTCGGCGTGGTGATGTTGCCCCTCGATCGCTACGCCCGCTGGTATGCCGACGACTCCTTGACGTCGTTGGGAATTTATCTCGAGCCAGGAGTCGACCCCGAGGCGTTCGTTTCTGCAGTGCGCGAACGGGTACCTGACATGGCGTTGCTGGTACGTTCCAATGATTCTCTGCGCGAGACCTCGGTCGAAGTGTTGGATCGGACCTTTGCAATCACCAATGTGCTCCAGTTATTGGCCACCATCGTTGCATTTGTCGGCATTTTGGCGGCATTGACGGCGATGCAGCTCGAACGCATGCGTGAGTTCGGGATGTTGCGTGCGCTCGGGCTCGACCCACGCCAATTGTGGCAATTGATATTGACCGAGACGAGCCTGATGGGCGCAGTCGCCGGGTTGGTCGCCGTTCCGGTCGGTACTGCCATGGCGCTGGCGCTCATTTATGTGATTAACCGCATCTCGTTTGGCTGGACCTTGCAGTTCGCCATGCAACCCGAGATTTATCTCCAGGCTGGACTAACGGCGATTGTCGCTGCCGTACTGGCAGGGATTTATCCGGTATGGCGCATCGCACGGGTCTCTCCGGCTGTTGCATTGCGAGAGGAATAAGCATGCATACATATCGTTACGCCACTCTACGGCAACGGGTGTTGGTCTTGTGGTGTTGTGTATGGGCAATTGGTTTGTCCGCGTGTGCCACAGCACCTGTATCGACCACCGCTGTTCCTGCACCAGCACAGATATCGGTCGCCGAGGGGATGGCGCGTACCGATACCACGGGCTATCTGCGTGCCGATGAAGTACGTGAATTTGCGTTCCCTGCCGACCATGGTCCGCATCCAGAGTATGCGGTCGAATGGTGGTATTACACCGGTAATCTGACCGATGCACAGGGGAACGACTACGGCTATCAGTTCACCCTCTTCCGTACTGGACTGCCACGCACTGATGCGTCGCAAGGCGGCTCGCAATGGCGTTCTGATGCGGTATACATGGCGCATCTCGCGCTCAGTGATGGTGCACGGCAACGGTTCGTTGCACGCGAACGCTTCAATCGTGGAGCGTTAGGGCTCGCTGGCGCACAAGCAGCGCCGTTCCGAGTATGGCTCGATGACTGGTCTGTGACCAGCCCAGACGCCGCTACCACGCAGATGCGCATCCAGGCACAAGACGGCGACATTGCCCTCGATGTCACCCTCGATGCAACGGGTCCCATCGTCTTGCAAGGGGATCGCGGGCTGTCACAAAAGTCCGCCGCGAAAGGGAACGCATCCTATTATTACTCACTACCACGCATGGCCACCACGGGGACGCTGCGCATCGGCGACACCGATGTCGCGGTCAGCGGCACGAGCTGGATGGACCGCGAATGGAGCACCAGTGCACTGGGCACGGACCAAGTGGGCTGGGATTGGTTTGCCTTGCATCTCGACGACGGCAGCGACATCATGCTCTATCAGTTGCGCAACCGCGATGGGTCGACCGACCCGTTCAGCGGTGGGTCGGTACGCAATCGTGACGGCACGGTTACGCGCTTGGCGGCATCGGACATCCGCTGGGCCCCCCAAGGCGTATGGACGAGCCCGCACACCGGAGCACCATACCCCGCCGCGTGGGATATCGAGCTCATCCCCCTTGGACTCTCGCTGACGGTCACGCCACTCATCGCGGATCAAGAACTGCAGGTGACCGTCCGGTACTGGGAAGGTGCAGTACGCGTCGATGCACGCCGCGCCGGGAGCTCACTCAGCGGCACTGGCTATCTCGAAATGACTGGATACGCAGATATGCCGCGTTGAGCGGCATCTATATATGAGATTTATTGTGCGTCGCATACATGTTTCGCCGTTCCATCGGTCACTGTTATTGGCTGGCTTCGTGTTGACGTGTGCATGGCTCATTGGAGTCTTTGCCCAACGGCCGCTCACCACATATGTCATGGCAGACCGGAGCAGTACACCTTTTATCACGGGATTCTACGCACCCGAGGAAGCGTCCGACGGGACTGCCTACCGGTGGACATCAGGTCTTGCCGTCATTCGTGCGGTCGGGGTCGTTCCCGACCCCGAGGCAATCTGGTATGTGACCGTCGCAGCCTCTACACACCTCACACAGATGCAGTTCGACACGTTGGAGGTCG
>QWQY01000122.1 GCA_003670675.1 Chloroflexota bacterium | reverse complement strand
GCAGTATCCTGATCCAACGGTTGTCGCAAAACCTTGGTCAACAACGAAGAGTTCTCGTTGGGTGCTTCGGTGAGCCAATCCGGTTGGAGCCGATAAATCTGATCTTCGGGGAACCACCAGCGCAACGGGTACTTCTGGATCAAGAAGCCTGGCAAGGTGTTGTCATCAATCGACGACAGATTTTCGTCGAGCACGACAATTGCCATCACGTCGTCTGCCGGGACACCCGGTGCACCTGCAGGTTGTTCGGAGTGATTGCTGAACGGCCGCAGGTACCAATCCCAGACGGTCTCGTTGTCGTGCCAAATAGGCATACTCAAGTCACCGAATCGGCTCAGGGATGCCTCACGGAGGTCACGAATGACACGCAGCGCATCGGGGGAAGTTTGGGTATAGACCAGCATCTCGTCAGCGGTGTCGCCCGTGATAAAGTTGATGCGCCATGAACTACGGAACTCATAGAGTGCCAACGTGCCACCAAGCACAAATACCAACATCCCGGCGCTCCACAAAGCCCCATGACTCTGGTAATGCGACAGCGCTATGACGGCACAAATCACCACGAACCCGAGTGGAATCCATGGAGCCAAATACGCATATTGGCTATCGGGATGAATCGCGAGTGTCAACAATGTCGTCGCAGCGAATGCCACAATGGCTGACATGCCGACGATAGCCACCAGGGCGCTCTTGCCGTCGGTTTTGGTGCGATGCTCGCGGATCCAGGCGTCAATGAGTTGGCCTGCGCCCCACGCTGCCAAAAATGTCAGTGGGGTCAGCGGGTGAATGGTCAGCCATGGCATTTTCTCGCCAGCCCAAGAGAAGACAAAAAATGCACCAACGGACCAGTATGCAAACAGCATCCCCATTGCCAGGTGAACCGTCGGTTCACTCTTGGTGCGGAACATGCGTATTACCCGGACAATCACCAAGACCATACTTGCCAGGGCTGCAATCACAATCAGTGGTTCGTAGATCGCCAGCATCACTGCATAGTAATGCGATGGTTGCCCACCACGTTTGACATTGTGTTGCGCAAGCCAATACAGCAACGAGCCCGTCGTGCCACTGATGACACCGACCGGATTACTAAAGAACGAACTAAAGAACAGTGCATACGGAATAAACGCCAATCCTACCGCTTTGAGCAAACGATTGTCAGCTGCCAGACTTGCGTACGCGCGGATCATGCTGTTTGGCGATGCTTGGGCACGCATCCAGTGGGTGTTGCCATTGCTATCGCGGCGCTTCCAAACGAGGTACCAAAGCCCCAAACTGCCCAGAATTGTGACAGTCGCTGCCATCAAAATAGCGGGATGACGAAAAAACTGATAGAGCTTGAACAAATAGACGCGCAGTTGGTTGTCCGGCTGGTGACGGACACACAGCGCGTACGTGTTGTCCACAGTTTCGAGAGCACCAAAGCCAAAAATCGGGCCAGGTGCTTTGGTCTGTATCGGGTTGTCAATGTAGTCTTCAAGCGGTTCGCTCGGGCAGATATAGTTGCCGTTGACTCGTGACACCGTGATGTCTTCCGACGGGTTCTCGGCGGGTTGCGCTTTGCCGGGCAGGATAAAGACACATGCAACAATCAATACGCCGATTACGCCGACGCCCAGCAGAGCGGGTCGCCACACGTTCCAGAAGAACACCGCTACCAAAACAGGTAAGAAGATTGCGAGGTACAGATATGCTGTTTCGAGGTCGGTGAGCATGAACGAGAAGGAAAGTGCGCCGATAATCAACCAGCGTACATCGCGTTCACGTGCGTAACGCACAATTGCGATCAAGACGAGCACTTCAAACAAGACGGCATAGCTGTCGTGTCGGAAGAATCGACCGATATACAAAAAAACAGGCGAAAAAAGCATCACGACCGCGGCGATGATAGCACTGGTACGCCCAAGCTCTTTGCGGAGCAGGAAGGGCGTCATGCCTAGTGCAACACTAAACAATGCGGGTGAAAAACGAGCCGTATAGTCAGAATCGCCGAAGAAAAAATACGAGATAGCACCCATGATGTAAAGAAACGGACCGTGCAGCAAAGGGTCATGCACAAATCCGAGGCCGGCGTAAAGCGAATACGAATAGTCGGCATGGAGCGTTTCGTCGTGATGCAACGCACGATCCCCTAATGCCCAAAAACGTGTAAGGACACTCAATGCCAAAATGGCAAGGAACATGATATGTTCCCACGTCAGCGTGAATCGCTGCCGAGGTGTCTGTGCAAGTGTTTGTTCTGTCATATGCTGTCTGTTCTCAAGCATTCATCACGAGTCGGAAACCATTCGCACCGTTGCACCATCGCTGATGTACCTCCTTTATGCATGGGTATGCCGTAGGGTATGGTTCGCGACATACTATGTTTGTTAGTATTTTACCGCATAATCGTGGTGTTGTACTCATGGAATCTGGTGTTTTCATGAGAGTGAACGATTAGAGATCAGTTCCATCCAGATGCGTTGCATCATTATGACGGGTGAGTTGCCACTCGCGCCTGCCGTCGTGCGGACTTGCACGTTCGACCCAGGTCGTCAAAGCGGTGTTTCGTGCCGGGAATGCCACGCGTCTCCGTGCACCGGCACTCAAATCGAGTGCCCAGAGGAACGACGCTTCGATCACTCCGCCGTGGCACACGATAGCGACGCGTTTGCCGCGATGTGACGCAGCAATCATGGTCAACACGCGTGCGCAGCGGACAGCGAATTCGTTCCAGCTTTCGCCCTGCGGGGCGACCCGTGTATGCACATCAATAATCCCGCGGTCGAACTGAGGGTACCGTTCGGTCACGAGCGTATAGGACAATCCATCGGCCTCTCCCACCCGGAGTTCGTGTAAATCATCCTCCCATGTGATGGGCAGTCCGATTGCGGGCGCCAAAATCGTCGCAGTCATGCGTGCGCGCTGGAGCGTACTAGCGTACAGGAAGTCATACTCCTCGGCTGCGTTGGCGAACCGGTCGTGCAGTGCGGTGACCTGGGCGATCCCGCGCGCCGTCAACCCTCGACACGTGAAGGACTCGACCATGTTTTCACTATTTGCGTACGATTCACCGTGTCGAATCAGCGTCAACATTGTCTGCATTTATGCGTTCCCTTTCATCGTCCGCAGCGAGAATGCCACCCGGACGACGAGGAGCGCAAACGTCGTGACACAGACGGTAATGATTGCGAACGTCAGGGGAATTTCCCGTTCCAACCAAATGGCACGTAACGCGAGCCCCATCAATGCGCTCAGCGGCGCCCATGACAGCGTTTGTATAATCCATCGCTTAAACGGTTGTGGTCGTTGGAGCCCCAACAGGGCACTCACTGTCAGCCAACTGATGATGAACGGCAAGCCGGTGCTGAGAATGGCAAGAAACTGGTTTGACTCTGAATGGGTCTGTCTGCCAATTGCCGCAAAAAGCAGAAGTGCCACGATATCACCCGCGATTACGATCATGGAATTGAGAGATTTTGCTGCCGTCATGACAAATGTCCTTCTTTCAGATGCATACAACGAATAAGCGTAACCTCCGGTGTGTTCCCCAGCCGGAATGCACGCCCGCCTAATCCGACGGAAACATGCAGATGAATCGTACCAACGCGGAGTGTGCCATGGGTGTAATGACGACCAAACCGTGGTTTGGCCAATGGGCCAAGGCCCGGTATGCGCACATGACCGCCATGCACATGTCCAGACAGCTGCAATACAATGTTGGGGTAGCGTGTGGCCTCGCGTACTGCGTCTGGTGCATGCGCCAACAACATGACGGGCATGACAGCGGGAGCATCTCGTACCGCCTGGTCGATATCCATCCGACCATGCCAGACATCATCAACGCCGGCGAGCCATACATTGCAGTGATTGTGCTGTATCATCATTCCCTGGTTTTGTAGCAACGGCACTCCGGCAAACGACAACGCTGCACGGACATCATCGATCCCCTCGGCATAATCGTGATTGCCTGCGATTGCAACTATGCCACTAGGGGCATGGAGTTGCCGCAAATACCGACTCAGTCTGGTGAGCGCTGGCCGATTATTGACGAGGTCCCCCGTCAGACAAATCAGATCTGGTTTGATACGTTGCATGGTCTCGATGGTCCATGCGAGGTTACTGTCACTATGCGGCTGCCCGAGATGGATGTCGCTGATTTGGGCAATGGTGAAGCCGTCGAGTGCCGCGGGGAAGCGGGGGTCTGCGATGGTGCGGTGGACGAGTCGCGGATGCGCTGGTTCGTGGTGGCGGCCATAGCGCCAGAGTACACCAGCAGTAAACCCGAGGGTCGCGATTGATGGCCATTGGCGCTTCCAGAGGAGCAGACCTGCGATTGCTCCGCCCACTAGTACGAGCAAACGCCATGCTACGCTAAAATGGACATCTGACGGTATCGCGATTGCGGGCACAATCACGGGTTGTTCCGGCGATTTGATTCTACGTGCGGGGGGCTGCATGCGGTGCTCCTGCTATCGACAATGGTACTATACCCCAGCACGGCGTGCGATATCTGCCGACCCAATCGAGGAGAACAAGTATGGCGCCCCCTCCAGAGCGACTCCGTGACGGCGCGACCCCCGGATCGACGCAGATTTTGCCTCGTAACGCCTACAAGTTCCGTCCCGGCACTGGTCGACGGCGACGCTCATCGTGGTGGCTGTTTTTTGTGATTGCCTTTCTTGTAGTACCCGCAGTTGCGGTGTCGTACCAGCTGGGGATTATCTGGGCCGCAATTGGTGCCAATGATCCGCGCGTTGACCGACCTGCGACTGTCCCGACCGATGGCTATACCGTGTTGTTGGTCGGTGTTGATGACCGCAGTGATGGTCGCACCGACGGGATTCGTAGCGATACATTGATCCTTGCACGCATCAACCCCACGACGGGGGCAATTGGGTTGCTGTCGATTCCGCGTGATACCCGGGTCGAAGTGCGTGGCCGCGGCACCAGCAAGATCAATGCTGCCTATGCCTATGGGTACTTGCACCCGCAAGATTTGTATGCTGACAACGTCAGCCAACAAGAATCGGGGATGGCCCTCGCGGCCGAAACGGTCGAATGGTTTACGAATATGGGGAGCTTTGGGGCACGCATCGATTACACCATGCAGATTAACTTCGATGGGTTCGCTGATTTGATCGACGCAATCGGTGGCGTGACGATTACGGTTCCCAAAACGATCGTCGACACGGCCTATCCGACCGCGGATTACGGCACGATGCGCGTGGAGTTTCAACAAGGGGAGCAGCGCATGGATGGGACCCGTGCGCTGATGTATGCACGGACCCGGCATCCAGACAGCGATTTTGGCCGAAATCAACGCCAACAATTGGTCGTTGCCGCTATCGTCACCCGTCTCGGGCAGTTGCGCGCAATTGAGTTAGGCCGTTTGGCACTCGATGCGCCGCAGGTGTTGGGGGGTACGCTCAAAACAACCATTCCGATGACGAACCCGCGCATGGTGCTCGCTGCAACAGCAACGATGCTCAATCTCGATGCTTCAAAGATCGCTTCTTTTCGCATTGCTCCGCAGACGGTCAAACGCTACACCAGCGATGGCACTGATTTGGTCTGGGATCAGGCAGGCATTGCCGACCTCACCACGCAGTGGATCGCAAGTACCGGTACCGTCGTCAGCACGAACGATGCCCTCGTGACCGATCGCATCACGGCGCTCGGTACATGGGTACAAACGAGCTGGCAGCAACTAACCGGATGGTTCCGTACCACCACCGGTATCGGTGCCCAGGAGGGGCTCGCACGGATCCAAGTGCTCAATGGTGCGCGTGTCGCAGGCCTCGCGCGGCGGGTGACGCAACAGCTCAATGCCGTTGGATTTACGCTCGATGCGCCTGGTGATGTGAGTGGTACCATTGCCGAGACAATCATCTACGACATCACGAATCATCCCGTACAAGCTGCTCAAATCACCAAGATCATTAAAGGCCGTGTCGTGCAGGGCAAACCACCGATGGATATCCAAAGCAACGCAGATATCATCATCGTCTTGGGTACTGACTTTATGACGCCTTGAAGACAGAAATATACCGACGGAACGAAGACCGCCACACCGTATCGGTGGGCGGTCTTTGAATGGAAAACGAT
>QWQY01000121.1 GCA_003670675.1 Chloroflexota bacterium | reverse complement strand
GTGTTCAGTGAAGGGTATCGTGGGTCGTCGACAGATTTGGTTGCTCAGCGTGAATACCAGCGGCGTTCGTTTGATGTGCAGTTCAAAGCAGCAGTAGCCGGCAAGCACCGTGCTTTGTTAGTTATTGCAGCCGATCATGCGGCCCAAATTGACCCGCCGATTGATGCCCAAAGCCCATACGGCTGGGTGGGTTTGTATTTTCAATATCCGCAGAAAACATGGCCATGCGGTGGTCTTGATCGATATGGAGTTGCGTTACTGTGCCAGAGCTTCCCGAGTATTGCAGGCACGGCAGATGCACCGCAACCAGAGAAGCGGATTGATGCGCAGTTTGGTGAAGAACTCACCTTGCGTGGCATAACAATTAAACCTTTGGGGATCTTTTATCAACCCAATGGCACCATACCGATAGAGTTATACTGGCAAGCACGACAGCCGCCGCTCCAAAATTATCACATGTTTGTCCACTTGTGCCAGCGTTGTAACGAGCCGCCCTTTGCGCAAAACGATGGTCCTCCGCTGATGGGGTATGGTGAAGCCGGCATGACCAAAACGTGGCTGGTTGATGACCCAGTCCACGATGAACGGTCCATTGTGATTCCGAAGTATATCAAGGCGGGGAATTACGCCGTGATCTTGGGTGTGTACGATGATTCTGGCAAGCGCCTCCCGGTCGTCTCTGCAGAAGGCGGCGTCCTCGGTGGTGACCGACTGATTATCGCCACAATCCGAGTCATCAACGAGAGTGTTATAATCAGATAATTCATCACGAAGGACGACACGCATGCGCCAAATCCCTAATCTCCTCGGCCTGTTTCGTGTGTTGGCAACACCTGTCATGGTCTATTGGATTTTGCAGGGTGACGGTTGGTCGTTCATTTATGCAGCTGTGTTGTTGTTTGTCATGGCAATGAGCGATATCGTCGACGGCAACCTCGCCCGACGATTAGGCGTTGTGTCGCCGTTGGGGATTTTTCTCGATACGATTTCTGACAAGATCTTCATCGCTGGTGCCATGATTCCTATGGTCGAAATGAAC
Source organism: Chloroflexota bacterium (assembly GCA_003670675.1). Taxonomy (GTDB): domain Bacteria; phylum Chloroflexota; class Chloroflexia; order Chloroflexales; family Roseiflexaceae; genus UBA965. The sequence continues at coordinate 5,076 of QWQY01000121.1, read as the reverse complement.
TTGTTACCGTCGTGGTATGCATTGGTAGTCATTGCCCGTGAGTTCGCAGTGTCTGGGCTCCGTTCCTATGCTGCATCACAGGGGGTAGTCATACCTGCGCGTTCATGGGGCAAACAAAAGCTGACATTCACCGTCATGGCAATTATTTGGATCTTGGTGTATACCGCGTTACCCGGCATACCTGGTTCTCCATGGTGGTTTGTGTGGTTGTCTGAGTGGTGGATTATCCCCACGGCGCTCGCGCTGGTGTGGACGATTGGTTCGGGCGTCGAATACTTCTGGAATGCCCGTGCATTGCTCGCGCGTGCCGTATCACGTTCGTAGACAGATGAGGTGGATGTGACTACTATAGCCCAGACGTTCGCTCGCCTCAAAACAGAGAACCGTGGTGCGTTGATGCCCTATCTGATGGTAGGGTATCCGGAACTACACTCGCTCGAAGAGTACGCTCTTGCTTTGCAAGAAGCCGGTGCTGACTTGTTTGAAATCGGGGTACCTTTTTCGGACCCCCTCGCCGATGGTGCAACCATCCAACGTGCATCGGAAATAGCCCTACAGAACGGTGTGAATGTTGCCTACGCGATTCAATCGGTCGCTACGTTGCGCACTCAAGGGGTCCATGTACCGTTGGTGATGATGGGGTATTACAACCCTTTTCTGCAATATGGGCTCGAGGCGTTCGCACGTGATGCAGCAGCCGCAGGTGCAAGCGGGGTCATTGTCCCCGACCTCCCACCCGAAGAAGCCGGACCATTCCAAACAGTGTTGCGCTCGCATGGGCTAGATTTCATCATGTTCCTTGCACCGACAACGCCCGATGCACGCATCAAGCAGATTGTTTCGGTCGCTAGTGGGTTTGTCTATTGTGTGTCGCTGACGGGGGTTACTGGGGCACGGAGCGAACTGTGGGAAGGGTTGCCAGGGTTTATCCAACGCGCACGGGGGCTCACAGATTTACCGCTTGTTGTAGGGTTCGGTATAAGCACCCCCAATCATGTAAGCACTGTGGCGAAGTGTGCCGATGGCGCAATTGTCGCAAGTGCGCTGATCAACATCATCGACAAGACCCCTCCCGCTGAGCGACGTAATGCACTCGTCACGTATATCCAATCGCTTCGTTCACATATATAGATTACGCAGCCCTTGTGGGAATGAAGTATAATCGGGCGAACGAGAAGATTTTGTTGGTAGGTCTGACCACGGGTGATGGTGAATAAGACGCTGTTCTGCGGACGCCAGGTTTGTTGACAACGTTACTTTCGTATGGCTTTCATACGCCCATATGCACAAGAGTACAAAGGAGTGTTCGGATGAATAACGGTCTCGAGGGTGTGATTGCGGCATCGACTGCAATCAGCCACATCGATGGAATCAATGGACGATTGTTTTATCGCGGCATCGACATCGATGAACTAGCGGCACGCTCCACCTTCGAAGAAACAGCGTCGCTCCTCTGGTATGGTTCGCTCCCCAACAGCGAACAACTCCACACCTACACCCAAAACTTCATCAATAACCGTCAAATTCCCTACGAAGTCTTGTCATTGATGATGTCGATGCCCAAGAAGACCCCTCCGATGGAAGTATTGCGGACGGCTATATCTGCATTGTCGCCATACGACCCGGACGACTTGGACAACTCACTCGAAGCGAATGTTCACAAGTCTGTGCGACTCACGGCATCAATGCCGACGGTCATTGCAGCGTGGGAACGCATCCGCAATAACCAGTGGCCGATTTTGCCACGCAATGATCTGTCTCATGCGGCGAACTTCCTCTACATGATGACCGGCAAAGTACCAGACCCACATTCGGCGAAAGTACTCGACACCTGTTTGATTTTGCATGCAGACCATGGGCTGAACGCATCAACGTTTGCTGCACGGGTCACCGCTTCGTCGATGTCTGATTTGCACTCGGCAATCGTGTCGGCAATCGGTACCCTCAAGGGCCCACTCCACGGCGGCGCAAACGAGCAAGTCATGCGTATGTTGCTCGAAATCGGGAATCCCGAACGTGCCGAGCAGCATATCAAAGGCCTAATGAACGCGAAGAAAAAAATCATGGGTTTTGGTCATCGCGTCTACAAAGCCGACGACCCGCGTGCTGCGTGGTTGCAACGATTGTCCCGTGAACACGCCGAGACCATTGGACCCAAAAAGTGGTATGAAATCTCTGAAATCATCCGCAAAACGGTGCAAGATGCCAAACATTTGCCCGTCAATGTCGATTTCTACTCGGCATCGGTGTATTATTCGTTGGGCATCCCAATGGATTTGTTCACCCCGATTTTTGCTATCAGCCGTGTGTCGGGTTGGACTGCTCACGTTTACGAACAGTACAGCGACAACCGTATCTACCGGCCAGAATCGGAGTACATTGGTCCAAACGATGTCAAGTACGTTCCCATCGAACAGCGTCCATAGGTACTGACGATGAGTCGGACGCTCACACGTATTGCGCATGGCATACTGACTCGTTTGGCGATCCCGACGCTCCAACATTTGCTTGTCCAACGAGCCACACTGGTGTGTGGCTCGTTTGTTCTGTTGGTATTGAGTGCAGCGGTGGCGTTTTGGTTGCCGCTTGGACTCACCACTGTCCCAATTCGGTTTGTCGATGCGTGGTTTCTGGCGACATCTGCGATGACTGCGACAGGCTCGTCTTCTATCGACATTATGCGATACTGTACCCCGCTTGGGCGAGGTGTGATTGTGTTGTTGATTCATATTGGTGGAGTCGGCTTCATGACGCTTGTGCTCAGCCTGCTGCAACAGTTTGGCGTACGGGTGTTCCGAGCGCGACGCGTGTCTGGTTGGCGTTTGTTGGTGGGCGCGCTCTGCATTGAACTCTGGGTGAGTCTGCTCCTTGCGATCCATTGGGGTGCGTTGGGCTCTGATCCGTTGGGTCGCTGGTTGGATGCGTTTTGGTATGCAACGAATGGATTCGCAAATGCAGGGTTTCGTAGCACCCTCACAGTGCAGAACGCGTCGTACGATGTAGCCGCCGTTGCGGTACTTTCGCTGACCATGCTGATCGGTTCGCTCGGACTCCCGGTACTCGTTGATTTGGTGACCCGTAATCGGCGCATGGCGCAGACGTCTATCAACACTATTGTGACCATCGCCCTCGTAGTGGTGACCACGGGCGCACTGTTGCTCAATCCGCTCTGGCATGTCAACCATGCCACGGCATCCACTGCCCAAAAGACGTTTGTTGCGATGGTCGATGCATTATCCTGGCGTACCAGTGGGTATATCACCGATCAAGACATCATGGCGCTGTCTGTCGTGACACGTACACTCATCCTGATGGGGATGTTCATCGGATGTGCACCGGGGGCGATGGGTGGAGGGGTGACTCCGACCACGTTCGTGGTCTTTTTGTCGGGTGTGTACCGCGCTTTGCGTGGTGACCACACGGTCACTCTCATGGGACAACGGATTGCGCCAATGGTTGTGCACCGAGCGGTGTCGATTGTGGGTTTGGGGATTGTCGTTGTGCTGCTGAGTTCAGGCGGGCTCTGGTTGCTCGAAGGGATCTCCGGGAGTGCTGCGGTGATGATGGCGACTGCGGCGTTCGCTACCACCAACATCGAGGTGGTCCCATTCGCACAGTTGCACCCCGCCAGCCTGACCTTGTTGAGCATTGTGATGCTGTGGGGGCGTGTCGGGGTGTTTGCGATTGTGTTGACCCTTTACGGACGCGCAACGCCTAAAACAGTCAAGGCGCAAAGCGTGTGGTTTGGCTGATTAATCGAGTGGTGCCAACCATGACGTCTGCTTCGGGAACAGGATGTCCAACAATTGGGCATGTTCACCATTAGCGCGCACATCCATGTATGCCTGTGCTAATTCTTGCCGTGAATGGATGCCAAAGACCTGCTGCAGAAACACGTTGGGCGGGTATGCAGCATGTGCACCCGGTGTTCCTGGCCAAGGTTGAGCACTAATGCGTCCGTTTTGTATAGACAGTTGCAGTCCCCCACGATAAAAATCGAACAACAGCGTGCCGGTGTACCCTGCGTAGACACTCTGCGACAGACGTTTTTCGAGCACTGCCGAAATGCTCCCCATGAACGAAACCAAATCTGCCACGCGGATATACCATGCATATGGCGGGTGTGCTACATGCGGCATCTGTGCAACCAACGCATAGAACGGATGCCCAACCCCCAGTACCAGCCGCACACCGGTACACGATTTGGTGCGCGAATCCCACGTCGGGACATGTTGTGCAGTTGCAAAAACCGCACGGAGCAAAGACGCATACACATCTGCGAGCCGGATATGAGGCTCCGTGTTACAAAACATCATCGACATGTCATCGATACCACGGACCCGCGCCAAGCCCACGGATCCGACGACTTCGCCCATCCGATCGATGATCATGTACGGCTTCCATGGTTCATGTGACTGGCTCCCGCTGATTGCCCACCGCCAATAGCTTGCATCGATGCGTGATGTCGCGAGCATCGGCAGCCGTTCGTGCATACGTGAGCGTTCGCGTTCGTACAACATTTGGAGTTGCATGATGTCATCGTATTGCGCAGGTCGAATACTGAATGGGTCTTCGTCCATCGGTGCGACAGGAATTGCACTCGCAGGCACAGATATGCTGCCGCCAAGCGTCAACGCATACTCATACCCAAATTGTTTGTAATAGTACGGAATTCCGGTAATTCCCTGAAAAACATCGCCGCGCGCTTCACTTCGTGCATGAATCAATGCAAAAATCTTGCGGATATAGCCACGGTTGCGTACTTCACTATAGGAAGCGACGATTTCGGGACGGCCACCGCACAGATAGGTACCGGCGTATTCCATGTTCATCCGCATCAGTATCGTGGCTGCCACAACACGCCCGTTTGGTTCGGTGACGACTGCAACATCTTCCGGCTAACAGAGTGGATGGTTCCCGCTCAAGAGTCCATTGACATAATTAACTACGTGATAGTTGAATCCCGTCTCGTGTTCCTCGCCAAAAACGGTACCGTAGAGTTGATTGAGTGACGCGCTGTCGGCAGCAGTGCCCCAACGGAGGATGTAGCCATCAGTGAGTAGTTCTTGATAGTGT
>QWQY01000120.1 GCA_003670675.1 Chloroflexota bacterium | reverse complement strand
GGAGCGCCATCGAACGCTACCTGCCCCAACCGGTGAGCCGTTGGTTGCCTGCCCGCATCCGGCAACAATTAGCCCATCCCGTCGTGCGGAGTGTGGCCATGGGTGCGTTGATGATGATTGTGCAGGTGGTAATCCGTTCACTGCAACACAATCTCACCAACAGTGCCACACAGGCGTTGACCAAGTCGACGCCACACTCCCAGGGTGATGCAAAACAGACGACCGTCCGAGCGCGCCGGACGTTCTGGCAAAAAACCAGTCGTGACGGAACGATTCGGTCCGACGAACAGATTACCTGGCAACGCACCGATCAGTAACTACGTGGTGTGCTGTCGTAAAAACACCTCGACCTCGGTTCTGCTGGGTACCGATGGTTGTGCACCGGGTTTGGTTACCGAAAGTGCTGCACTGGCAGCTGCAAACCGCAGTGCTGCAGGCATCGGCATGCCCTCTGCGAGGCCGACTGCGAGCGCCCCGTTGAAGCAAGCCCCCGCTGCCACGGTATCGACAACCGGCACCACAAACCCGGGAACTACTGTACCCGTTCCTGCATGACTCCAATACACACCCTGTGCACCCCGCTTGATGATGACATTGCTCGTCCCACGCTGGTGGATGACCTCTGCCGCATCTGCGCAGTGGGCAGGGTCAATCGGGTTGATGCCGGTCAACAACGCGGTTTCTGTTTCGTTTGGGGTGATGACATCACACGCGCGGTATAACTCTGCCGGAATGCCGGTCGTTGGTGCAGGTGCGGTGTCGAGGATGACCGTTACCCCTCGTGCATGTGCCATCTGTGCTGCAGCAATCACCAACTCCATCGGTATTTCGAGCTGGAGCAAGAGGTGCGTGGCATCGTTGAGCGCCGCTGCAACGATATCGAGGTGGGCGTGGCTGAGCCGCATGTTTGCACCAGAAATAACGGTGATGCTGTTTTCGCCCTGCGCATCAAGCAGTATCAACGCCACCCCTGTCGCTCCGGGACTAGTCACTACTCCGGACGTGTCGACGCCATACGCGGCCAGGCTTGACAACGAGTCGCGGCCAAAGCCGTCGTCCCCAACTGCGCCACACATCTGCGCAGCACCGCCCATGCGGGCGACTGCGACCGCTTGATTGGCACCTTTGCCGCCGGGGATGGTGCGAAAGTCATTCCCCAAAATAGTCTCACCCGGGCGCGCAATGCGTGCTGCATGTGCAACCAGGTCCATGTTGATGCTCCCGAAGATTACTACACGCATGACGCCTCCATCATTCGGTCAGTTTTGGTCGAAAACGGGAGTCAGCGACTCACCGTTCTGCCATGCTTTGAGGTATAGGTATGGCGAAACCTGCCCGCGCCGCACCTGCCAATCGTCAGGCGTTGTCGGGGGCGATATCCCAAAATGCAGGTGCGGCGGCGTATACCGCGCGTTCCCTGATTTGCCGGTCAACCCGAGGATTGCACCCACGCGGACACGTTGACCAACGGCCAATCCTGCAGTGATTTCTGACAGATGTGATCCGTAGTAGCGTACACCGTCGTCTCCAATCAGCGCTACCGCGCGACCGCTCCGGTCGGAAGGCACATCTGTTGCAGGGTCCCATACATCGTCTGCAACGATCGCATCGATTACTCCGTCGGTCACCGCAACAAAGACACTGCCCTCATCACAGAAGATGTCGGTCGCTGGGTAATCGTGGTGATCTTTGCCGTACGTAACGGTACCCTGCGCAATCGGAAAAGCGTATCGCCTGCGTGCAACGACGGTCACAGTGGCTATGGTGGTCGTCGCTGTGACAACGGCTGTAGTGGCTGACTGCGGCACGGAACTGACTGGTGATGCGGTAAATGCTGTGACTGCAGTGGTGCGAACTTGCGGTGGAGTGGGTGTTGGTGCTGTAGCGCGTTGCTGTACCGTCGCTGCCTGCGTGCAACCAGTGACGAGTAAAACGATGCCGCAGATTTGATAGAGGGTTCGTCTCATCGCCTGGCGTGCCTTGTGCGTGTGTGTCGGCGCTAGCATACCATAGATTGTAGTAAAAATCTGGCTTTTCGTGTGCCCAGACAAAGTGGAATATTGTGCATCACGAAGCAATAAATCACTCTAGGAAAATGGTCTGTTTAATGCTTGACTTTTCCCCCAAATGCACTACAATACACACGGTAGTAAAACTACTGTGATTCTTGCCTCCGGCAGAAGGTTCTTCTGATGGGTCGCTCGCACAATGGTGTCAGGTGACTTCCGGTCGGCTTACGAGAGGGTGTATGGACGCCAACGCAAACAAACGAATGGGTGGCTATGTCTTTCTAGCTCCTGTGAGTCGGTCTGTGGTGTTCGTTGCGCTCGCAGCGGGATCATGTATACCCTCCCCACATGACTAGGCGCAAGTACCAAACTTTTGCGTGACATAGACACCCGTTCATCAGCGATGGACTGGTTTTTTTGTATGCAAAGGAATGAACGAATGCTCAAGCGATGGCTTGCAACGGTGACCAAACGCACCGTCCGCGCACAAACGTCCTGCTGGTTGACCAGTCGTCATGCCAGTATGCTCGTGGTCCGGGTTCGTCAACGTGGTGTTTGATACCACGATCGGTTTTTCTGCGTTTTGCTTGTGAAGGAGCACTCACTGAATTGAACGGTACCACCTATATCGATCATCTCGCGCATCGTTACGGTGTGCAACCCGAAGGCCAACTCAACGCGTTTATTGCTCGTCACGACGGTCAACTGTATCTCGATGAGCGTGTTTGTCTCAATGCCTTGGCAGAGCAGTATGGTGCCCCACTCGAGGTTTCGTACCTCCCGCTGATAACCAAACAAGTCCATCAGATGCAGACCTATGCAGCAGCCGCACGCACGGCTGCGGGCTACACCGGCGCGTTTGTCTATGCCTACGCCACCAAAGCGAACTTCGCTGAAGAAGTCGTCCGAACGGCATTGCAATCTGGTGCGCACTACGAGACGTCGTCTGCAGCCGACATCATTATTGCGCACCAGCTCTGGCGCCAAGGTGTGCTCCCAGCTGATCGATACATGTTTTGCAACGGGTCCAAGGATCTCGGCTACCGCAAGGCCATTTTGGCGCTGCGCGAAGCTGGGCACGAGCTCCTCATCCCAATCGTCGATGATCTCGACGAGTTGGCGTACCTCAGCAGCCATTGCCATGTGCCCATGCAATTCGGTGTGCGCGTACGATTCGACATCGGCGACGTCGATCCCGATCATCCGGGTGGCGAGCGCTTTGGACTGACCCATAGTGAGATCGATAGCGCCATTGCGATGCTGGCAGGGACCCAACACCGCATCGTGCTCTACCAGGCCATGGTAGGTAGCCAAATCGAAGACGCACACGTCTGGAAAATCCAGCTCAGCGCTGCGGTCGAGCGCTATGCTGCGCTGGCCCACAAGCTCCCATCCCTGCACATGTTCAACTTCGGCGGAGGGATGCCTACCGATAGCTATCAGCTCGATTTTTCCTTCGACTGCCAAGCATTCCTGCAGACACTCATGACTGCACTGGCCGATGCCTGCGCCGAACACGGCGTCGCACACCCCGATCTCGTCGGTGAATTCGGTCGCTACACGGTCGGTTCACACACGGTGTATCTCATGGAGGTAGGCGCAGTCAAAGCAGGCCGTGGTGGTGCACCGGATTGGTATTTGCTTAACGGCAGCTTGATGGTTTCGTTGCCCGACACACTGATTGTCGAGGGGCAACAATTTATCATTTTGCCACTCGACGAATGGCATTTGCCGGCACGCCCCGTCCGACTCGCAGGGCGCTACACCTGCGACACAGACGACTTTTATCCGCGTCCTGGGCAACCGCCACTGCTTTTGCCCAACGGCGGCGAAGGCATGGTGTTGGCGTTTTTTGGGGTCGGTGCGTACCAGCAGATGCTGTCCGGTCGCGGTGGTGCCCATCATTGTCTGACTCCCGAGATGCGCCGTGTCATCATCGAAGCCGATGGGGATCAACTCGTTGTGCGCGAAACGCCGCCACAACATCTGAGCGACATCATGAGCGTCCTCGGCTATAACAATGCAACCCTCGAATTGGGTAGTCGGCGTGATCTGCAACCCGCCGAACGCACCACGGTACGCTCCTTCCGCATGCCGGTCAAACGGAGTGCCCGTATGTGGAAGCGCACGCGGCCGGTGTAGCCGTTGTTTTGGGAGCCGGGGTATGCCACGGGCATACCCCGGTTTTCTGTCGAAAACGGCTGCCATTATAATGACCACAGTGAGAGGAGATTGCCGTGGATCAGCAACGCGGACGCATAGGCGTCATTATCAGTGGCTCATTGACCGAAGGATTGTCAGCGCGGGTGGATGCTGCGCACCCTATCGAATCGTTACGTGTCGGCCAATTCCTACTCGTCGAAGGCCGCCAACATGAGTTCTTTGCCATGCTGACCGATGTCGAACTCGGCGCAACCTCACCTGCGGTCCTCGTTGATCCCCCTGCTGACGACGCGTTCCTCCAAGACGTCTTTGCCGGTACCGCAACGTATGCAACGATAGCGTTACGCCCGTCGTTGATGTTGCCACGTGACCATTCGGACGAGATGCGGCCGGTCAAAACAATCCCCGCACATTTTGCGCCCGTGTACACCGCTGATGAAAAGGACTTTACCCGTGTGTTTGGTCGCGAAGATGACACGCACTTCGAGATCGGTCGGCCGCTCGACATGGATGTCCCGGTTTGCATCGATTTGGCACGGTTCGTCGAACGCTCCAACGGCGTGTTTGGCAAAAGCGGTACGGGCAAGAGTTTCCTCACGCGGTTGCTCCTCTCGGGGACGATGCGGTCTGGAATTGCCACTAATCTCATCTTCGACATGCACTCCGAATACGGCAGCGATGCAACATCGGAAGGCGGCGGGTTTGTCAAGGGCCTGCGCAAAATCTTTGGCCCAAGCGTGCGCATCTACACCCTCGATCCCGAGTCTACTCGCCGGCGTGGTGGGCAGTATGACCACGATATCCGTATCGGCCTGAATGAAATCGACGTCGAAGATATCTTGTTGATAAGCGATGAACTCAATCTGACGGCGACAGCCGCCGAATCAGCGTATCGCCTGGTCGATCATTACAAAAACGACTGGCTCCGGACTCTCCTCGACATGACGCCCGAAGCACTCGATGCATTTGCCCTCAACACCGGCACACATGCTGGGTCGCTGGGCGCCCTCAAGCGAAAACTCGAAGCCTTGCGGCGGCGTGGATACGTCGAAGATACTGCCAAAGCCTCGGTCATCAACACGCTCATCGATGCATTGATGGCACGCCAACACGTGGTGCTCGAATTTGGGAAGTTCGATCATTCCATCGACTATATGCTCGTTGCCAATATCATCACACGCAAAATCCACCAACGCTGGCGTGAACGGACCGAAGCATACTTGACCAGCAAAAATCCTGCGGACAAGCCGCCGCAACTTGTCATAACCATCGAAGAAGCGCACAAGTTCCTCAACCCGCAGGCTGCCAAGCAGACGATTTTTGGGACAATTGCGCGCGAAATGCGCAAGTATAGTGTCACGCTCCTCGTGGTCGATCAACGACCGTCTTCCATTGACAGTGATGTGATGAGCCAATTAGGGAGTCGCATCACGGCATTGTTGAATGACGAAAAAGACATCGACGCCGTATTTACTGGTGTGAGTGGCTCGTCTGCGTTGCGTACGGTGCTGGCGACGCTTGATTCTCGACAGCAATGTTTGATTCTCGGGCATGCAGTACCGATGCCTGTTGTGGTGCGCACACGGCCGTACGACGAGGCGTTTTATGCGGCAATGGCGGTGCATGTGCCAGCGGTCGCAGGCAATCGTCCCCCTGATGCGCTGCCTGTAGCACCGACAATCGATGATTTATTTGGTGATTAAGGTGTTGGAGTGCTTTCTACGCCAAAGCGCATCAACCCGCCCATCCGAATACGTATAAGCGCGACCATTTCTTGACGGTTTGCTTTGTCGGCCGCTCGGCTCGCTTCTTCATAGCCAGTGACTGCTGCCTTGACATCTCCTCGGCCCTCGAGAATCGCAGCCCGTAGGAAGAGTCCCTCGGGGACTGTCTGTGGTGCGGCAAGCAATTCGACGACACTAGCCTCTGCTGCTGCGTAATTGCCCGCTAGCAACCGTGTGTTGCCGCGTTCGTACACCAGTGC
>QWQY01000012.1 GCA_003670675.1 Chloroflexota bacterium | reverse complement strand
GTCTACAGCATACCCGCTGCGTCTACACACTAGCGTGTACACGGCGTGTACACACTATCGTGTACACGGCGTGTACACACGAAAAGCGGAGGGCTGTGCCCTCCGCCTTTCTCCTTCATCTGCTGACTATTCGCCTTTGACGGCAGTCCAGACATCCGAGAAGACCGCGGTCGACTCGTTGCGGATAGCCCATTCGAGCCGCTTCATGACCTCGGCATCCGGCGAAAAGCCTTCGGCGTAGAGGGTGCTGATGGTCGGATCGAGCAACGGGATAGCGTCTTTGTTGGGCGTCAGATAGCCGATGTACTCGGTGTTGAGGGCAGCCACCGACGGGTCGAGCAGGTAGTTCATGAACACATGCACGGTGTAGGCGTTGGGCGATTCCTTCAGGACGACCATGTTGTCCATCCAGATCATGCCGCCTTCTTTGGGGATGACAAAGCCGATATCGGGATTGCCCGAGAACTCGTCACCCAGGCCGTTGCGTGCCTGCATTGCCTGACCACTCCAGGCGTGGGCAAACAGGTACTCGCCGCTCGACAACTTGCGGTTGACGTCGCTGCTGTTGTAGCTGGCGAGGAAAGGCTTTTGGGCAATCAGCAGTTCCTGCACCTTGGCGACGGCTTCGGGGCTGGTCTCGTTGAGCGAGTACCCAAAGTACTTGAGGGAGGCGCCGGGCACTTCGCGCTCGTCGTCGAGCATGCTTAACTGACCTTTGTACTGCTCGAGATTCTTAATATCAAAAATTGTCGACCAGCTATCTGGCGCAGTCGGGAAGGTTTTTTTGTTGTAGGCAATGCCCGTGATGCCATACATGTACGGCATCGAATAGGTGTTGCCCTCATCGAAATACTTGTTGAGCAGGGAGGGTTCGATGTGTGTGCTGTTGGTCAGCATTGTCTTGTCGAGCGGCTGCAGCAACCCCTCAGCAGCCATGGTCTGTACCGCATAATCCGACGGGGTAACCAGGTCGTAGCCCGAACCACCGGCGCGGATCTTAGCAATCATGTCTTCGTTGGCATCGAAGTTGTCGACCACGACCTTGACGCCGTAGGTGGCCTCGAAGTTGGTCAAAATCTCGGGTGCGAGATAATCGGTCCAATTGAGGAAGTTGATTTGGGCGACCAGTTTGCTTTTGTCGACGGCTGGGTCGAACGCTGGGCCGGTTGCGGCGGGGGCACCTGCATCAGGTGCTGGGGCACTCGCATCAGGTGCGGCTGCAGGGGCAGCTGCACAGGCAGTGACAAGTGCGACGATGACGATGGTCATCAACAAGCGAAACAATCGAGGCATGACATTCCCTCCTAGTGATGGTCTGATTACCGTTCTTCGGCGCGTCGTTGCATGAACTGAGACAAAAAGACCAAGAGCATCGAGACAACCAGCATTATCGTCGAAATCGCATTAATCGAGGGGGTAATCGCTCGCTTCACACGACCGTAGACTTCGATGGGCAACAGATTGGTACCAGGACCAACGGTGAAAAAACTAATGACGAAGTCGTCCAACGACAGCGTAAAGGCAAGCAGTGCACCGCCGATGACCCCGGGCAGAATCAACGGCAGGGTGATCCGCCAGAAAATCGTCCGTGTGTCGGCACCGAGGTCGGCTGCTGCTTCTTCGAGGCGCACATCGAACCCTTTGAGACTCGCCCGCACCACCACCGTAACAAACGAAATACAAAATGCCACATGCGAGACGATGACCGTCCAGATGTTCATCCGCAGGGTCACCCCGGTCAGCGCTTGGATGATCCCGAAAGAGAACGAGAAAAATGCCAGCAATGCCAGCGCCATCACAATCTCGGGGATGACGATGGGCATGTACAACAGTGCATCGAGGCCATCGCGTCCGCGAAAACGGTAGCGCTCCATCGCCAACGCCAGCAAGGTCCCCAGGATCGTCGACAGAATGGTCGAAATCGTGGCCACCCACAAGGTATTGAACGCGGCGCTCATCATCCGCTGATCATTGAACAGCTTGATGTACCAATCAATCGTAAAGCCAGTCCAACGCACCCCAAACGTGTCTTTGGTGAACGAAAAAACCACCAACAGCACAATCGGCGCATACAAAAACACATACGTCGACCAGGCGTGCACCGACAGGAGCCGAATGCCCCACCGGGGTGGTGTCGCCGGGGACGAAAGTGGGCGAGGCGTGTCGATCATCGATCCTCCTCGGTCGTCGAGCGGAAGTACAGAACCACTACTATCGTTAACAGGGCCATAAACACCAGCGCTAACGCCGACCCTAACGGCCAATTCGGCGGATTGGAGCGCGTAAACAAGCGTTGTAGCAGGTTGCCGAGCATGTCGACTTTGGCGCCGCCCAGCAGGTCAGATACCACAAATTGACCGACGGTCGGGATAAACACCAACACAGACCCAGCCACCAGCCCAGGCGCCGTCAACGGCAACATGATCCGCACAAAGCGTTGCACGATACTCGCACCGAGGTCACTGCCCGCCTCCATCAGCGTGAAGTCGAACCGGGACAAGGATGCGTACAACGGCAACACCATAAACGGCAAACTCCCGTAGACAAGCCCGACCAACACCGCTCCTTCACTCGGGAAGAGCATCTGTTTGCCGATGCCAACGGCGACCAACACACTGTTGATAATACCGTTATTGGACAGCAGGAGCATCCACGCGTAGGTACGCACCAGAAAGTTGGTCCAAAACGGAATCAAGATGAGAAAAAGCAACACCGTGCGCCGTGCGGGTGGAGCCATCACCATATGTAGTGCCAGCGGGTAGCCAATCAGCGCACAGATAAGTGTCGTCTCGACGCCCATCAAAAATGAGCGGATATAGGCGTTGTAGTAGAGGTCCTTGGTCAGCAACAGGCGATAACTGTCGAGGTTGAACGACCAAATAACCTTGCCGGTGGGGCCATTGGTGGCAAAGCTATAGACGACAACGATGAGCAGCGGAAGAACAAAGAACACCAACAGCCAGAGCACACCGGGCGCCAAGAGGCCGAACAGTGAACGGTTGCGTCGCTGTGTCTGATCGGGGGGCGCTTCGATTGAGGGTACCATTGCCATGATTCCCTCCTCTTCTATTCGGCCATAATCAAAGCATTATCTGGTGTCCACCAGACGTACCCGCGCTCGCCTTTTTGCCAATACGCATCGCGGTCGAGGGTCGAACGATTGTTTTGTTCCCAGACATCGAGGTGCGCACCGTTGTCGAGCGAAACGGTCAAGCGCGTATCGCTCCCAATATAGAGCACGCGTTCGACCGTCGCGGGCAAGCAGAGGAGTTGATCAGTCGGCTGCACGCTGAGGCGCAGCTTTTCGGGGCGGATTGCAATGGTCACCGCCGCACCTGCATGCATGGGGTGTTGGGCAATCCCAGACAATGTGACGCCGCTTGCCAATGTGACAAGCGTGTATATGCCGTCGTTCGCGCTGACGTGGCCATCCAGGAAGTTAGCCTCGCCGATGAAATCGGCCACATATCGTGTAGCGGGGCGTTCGTAGATTTCAGTCGGAGAGCCGATTTGGAGCATTTTGCCAGCATGCATCACGGCGATGCGGTCGCTCATGGTCAGCGCTTCTTCTTGGTCATGGGTGACATAGATGAAGGTAATCCCGACCTCTTGCTGCAATCGTTTGAGCTCTATCTGCATTTCTTTGCGCAGTTTGAGGTCGAGCGCACCAAGTGGCTCGTCGAGGAGCAACACCTTGGGGCGATTGACCAGCGCACGAGCCAGTGCGACGCGTTGCTGCTGCCCGCCTGATAGTTGCTTGGGGCGACGCTCGCCGTAGCCGGTCAGCTGCACCATGGCGAGGGCTTCGGCAACGCGCTTGGTGATGTCGCTTTTGTTGACTTTTTGCATCTGCAAGCCGAATGCAATGTTTTCGTTGACGGTCATATGCGGAAACAACGCATAGGATTGAAAAACGGTGTTCACGTTGCGTTGATGTGCGGGGATGCGCTCGACGTGGACACCGCCGAGCGAGATAACGCCCTCAGTGGGGTATTCGAAGCCGGCAATCATACGTAACGTGGTCGTTTTGCCACACCCCGATGCACCAAGCATAGAAAAAAACTCACCATCGCGGATATCGACCGATATCGAGTCGACGGCAGTCACGTTCCCGAAGCGTTTGGTCACGCGGTCGAGGACAACAGCAGATGCTTTCGTCACGAACACCTCCGCAATAGTCTGAGTGTGTGAATGGGGATAGTATAACAGAGTGCCAACGGAACGCGTCGTTTAGCGCCGATCAGGCAGGCGCAACACCAGGTGCTCGAGCACCAACTGCGGATTCGCATTTTCGCGGAGTTGTTTGGTAGCCAATGCCAGATCATGCAAGAAGTGCGCCGCAGCCTCGACCCCGGTACCACGCGCCACGCGCACGACATCAGCCTGCCGATCCACCCAGGTCAGTTGCCCATGTGTGCCGGCGGCGGTGACCAGAACATCACGCCACCAGCGCTGCCAGAGCGTCAACATGGCGTAGATGTCGTTTTGTTCACCAGCCCGAAAGGCTTTGTTGCGCTCTTCGACCCACTTCACACACTCGGAGAAAGAGCGTTGCGATAATCCAAGCAGTTCGTCGAGCTGCTGCTGGATGGCGGTGGATTCGTCGGGGTTGGCAGCATAGCGCAACGCCAACCCTGGCATGCCGTCGGACCATGCAGCGCAACGTTCGGCGTCAGGGGCATCGTACGACTGGGCCACCAGCCAATCGGCAATCGCCGGGCGCTCGACGGGACGGAGCTTGATGCGTTGGCACCGTGACACGATCGTCGCCATGACGTCGCCGGCAGTATGCGCAACCAGCAAAATGGTCGCATACGGGGGTGGTTCTTCGAGCACTTTGAGCATCGCGTTGGCCGCACCGTCGGTCAGCCGTTCGACATCATCGAGGATGAACACGCGCCGGCGCCCTTCGTAGGGACGGAGCGTTATGTCCGCCAGCCAGGTGCGCACCGTGTCGATGCGCAAATCGCGTTGGCGCGTGCCTTCGTCGCCTTTGGCCGCGGCGGCTTGCGTGGCCATGCTGGCAATCCGCACATCGGGGTAATTGTTTTTTACGATGCGCTTGCAGGTACGACAGGTACCGCATGGATTGGCGGTCTGTTGCTCGCAATTGAGTGCTTGGGCCAGACGCAACGCAAGCAGGTTTTTGCCGACGTGGCGCGGACCTGATAAGAGGTACGCATGGGCGTGTTGGTTGCTGACAATTGCATGGGTCAGAAAATCGACTGCCCACGCATGCCCGACAAGTCCCCAGTTGTGCCCGATCTCGGTCACTCCGACTCCCAGCGCCGAAAGGCGACGACGGCATTGATGCCACCAAACCCGAAGGAATTGTTCAGTGCAATCCGCATCGTAGCGGGACGGGCAACGTTCGGCACATAATCCAGATCGCATTGTGGGTCGGGATTGGTCAGGTTAATCGTCGGCGGGATGATTTGATCACGCAGGGTGAGCAATGTGGCGACGGCTTCGACCGCGCCGGCAGCGGCAGTCAAATGGCCAATCATCGATTTGGATGCAGTAATCGGGATCTGGTAGGCACGGTCGCCAAAGACTTTTTTGATTGCCAACGTCTCGACGATGTCGCCCACATGCGTACTGGTCGCGTGGGCATTGATGTGGTCGACAGCCTCGATGCCGATGCCGGCAGTGCGCAAGGCCATCTGCATGGCGCGGGCAGCACCGCGGCCCTCGGGGTGGGGCGAGGTGACGTGATAGGCGTCACTGGTCGTCCCGTAGCCGATGACCTCGGCGATAATGCGGGCGTTGCGACGTTTGGCGTGACTCAGGCGTTCCATGACCAACACGCCTGCGCCTTCGCCTATTACGAAGCCGTCGCGGTCGACATCGAATGGTCGCGATGCCGCTTGTGGGTCGTCATTGCGTGACGACAATGCACGGGCAGCACCAAAACTCGCCAGCGACAATCGTGCAATAGGAGCTTCAGAACCGCCGGCCAAGATGACATCTGCGTCGCCACGCAAGAGCACGTTGGCTGCTTCGCCGATCGACTGCGTACTGGCGGCACAGGCGGTGGCAATGGTGGTGTTGTAGCCCGTCAGACCGAGCTGTATCGACACTTGGCAGGAAGGCATATTGGGCAACGAAAGGGTGATATAAAACGGGTTCACTTTGGCCGAACCACGCGTGATAATGGTTTCGACTGCTTGTTCGGTGTCGATGGCACTCGACGACCCGTCGGCAATCATCGCACCGATGCGCTCGCGATTACTATCGTCGATGACAAGCCCTGCATCGGCCACCGCCTCGCGGGCGGCAGCAACGGCAAATTGACTGGCCCGCGAGATACGCCGGGCTTCTTTCGCATCCATGTACAACTTGGGGTCAAAATCAGGTACTTGGGCAGCAATCCGCACCGGCGCATCGCCGATATCGTAGAGGGTGCATGGGCCGACACCGCTTTTGCCGGCCAGCATGTTACTCCAGAAGGTCGGTACGCCGACACCCAGTGGGGCCGCAACGCCCATTCCGGTGATGACAATCCGTTCGTCGTCGGGATCGACGCCATCGCGCACCGCAGCGACTGCGGCATCGAGTTGTTGACCAGTCAGACCTATCGCTTGTAAACGCTGGCGAATTGCGCCAGCGGCATATTGTTTATGCATACCATTTCACCCGTGTGTCTCTTCTCTCTTCGAAGTATAGCACGCGGCTCCGTCACCGGTCGTCAGCCGCGGACATACCAGACCACCACGACAACCAGTGCCACTGCCCACCGGTAGTAGGCAAACCACATCATCCCGATGCGGCGGATGACCCGCAGCAACACATCGATGACAAACATCCCGACCACCGCCGCAGTGACAATCCCCACCAACAGCGTGAACTGTTGATCGGCTGGTACCGCCAACAAGTCTTCGAATTTGACCAGTACCGCTGCCAGCGTAATCGGCATGCTGAGCAAAAACGCAAATCGAGCAGCCGCAGCGCGGTCATACCCGAGGACCCGGGCAGCACTCATCGTTGAACCCGAGCGCGACACGCCAGGAACCAATGCACAGGCCTGTGCCAATCCGACTGCCAGCGCGTCACGCCAGGTAATCTGCTCGAGTGCACGGGTGGTGGTCCCGATGCGATCGGCATAGGCAATGACGACACCCATCACCGCCAAAACAATGGCAATTTGCAGGGGATTCCGCAACGATGCTTCGACCACGTCCTGAAAAAGCACCCCCACAATAGCCGCAGGGAGCGTCCCAACAATCACCGCGATGAGCAACCTGCTCCCCGGCGTCTGCGGTGCCCGCACCACGCCCGGGAGTGCTTTGAGCAACAGCATCCAGTCGCTCCAGAAGTACACAATGACGGCAGCCAATGTACCCAAATGCAGCCCAACATCAAAGGTCAACGAGTGCAATAACGGTTCTTCCCAGGCAAATAACCACGGGATGAGGATGAGATGTGCCGAAGACGAAATAGGCAAAAACTCCGTAACGCCCTGGAACGCCCCCATCACAAATGCTGATGTCTGTCCCAGCAGAACGGCACCGATTGCCAGCACCGCCATCAACACCGTCATCACCTGACTCAATCGCGACATGGTTATTCCTTCTCTTCAAACGCAGCTCGTATCGCCATCACGATTTGCAGACCTGTGGTGCATCAGCACGTTCGCGCACACGGTCATACTCCGTCAGGAATTGCACCGCTACCCCTTCGCCAGTGATGATCAGCAGATTCTCGTCATTCGATTTCTCGGCACTCTTGGTAAAGTTGTACGAGCCGGTGATGACGGTACTCGTATCAATCACGATTGATTTGTGGTGCATGATGTAGCAATTTCCATCCGGAACGATATCGACCTTTGCTTTTTGGAGCAATGGGAATACCGAACCGGTGCCTCGTACATTTTGCTTTTCCATGACACCACGCACATCGACGCCGCGCTTTTTGGCACGGACCATCGCCGCCCCAATCGCAGGGTCCGTATACGAAAAAGCGATAAACCGAATCTGCGTTTTGGCGGCATCAAGAGCCGATACCACCTGCGCATTGATACCGTCGACCGGCGAAAACGCATACCGAACCGTACGCTTCCCGAGGGTAATCACCGGATGCGGCGCGGTGCTCTGCTTATGTACCCCAAAAAGCCCTGACATCAATTGGTCTGCCTCGGCAACATATCCGATGGCCATCTGGCGCGATACAATGCGCACCATGCTGTTATTGTTGCGATAGGTGTCGTTCATTGTCATGTTCCACGAACCGGTCCACACAATACGGCGATCGATAACTGCCGTTTTTTCGTGCATAAACGGCTCACGTTCATCTGCCCTGACCGCTATTTGGGCATCCTGCAGACTTCCAATCAGCTTGGCGACGCGTGCATCGGTCAAATTTTCGTCGTCATATGCGACCCGTACGGTGACGCCACGTGCATGTGCAGCCAGCAATGCATCCCCGAGTTCGGGCAAATCGATATCAAAAACGGCAATATCAATGGAGGCCTGCGCAGCCTCAATATCTGCCAGAAAGGCTGTATACAGCGCAGGCGCTGTCCGCTCCGCAGGGACATCGGGGTAGACCAACGCATCCGTCGTCATGTAGACAAGCAGGGCATCGCCGACGACAGGGGTCCCCGCAGCCTGCGGTTCATCGGTCGCACGAGTGGTTTGGGTCGGCGCGATAAGCGTTGCGTCTGTTTCTACCAGCGTCGCATCATACAGCGCAAAAACGACCAAAATGACAAGCAACAGCGCGATGCCACGCCAATCCAAACGTCGACGTCTCGTGTTCATTTGGTGCTCCGCCAAAACACCAACCGCTGCCACCAACGCGGCTTGGCAGTGCGCCGCTCCCGACGCGGCGACGACATGGGGCCGGTACGAATCGCCATGGTTGTATCGGGGGCACTGCGCACGAGGGCATACTGGCGTTGCGCCTCGGCGACAACATCGATAGATTCTCGCGCTGCGCGGGCCGCCACCGCGCGTGCAACCGTGCGTATCATCCCGATGCGCTGTGTCACGAGTGCATTGGTCAACGTCGGTGATTCAGCTTCTTGGGTTGCCTGCCTAGACGCCCATGCACGCAGCGCATCGGCGGCATCGCCACCGAGGTCGCCGGTCAATCCTTCGTCTTCGGAAATCCGTTCGACGAGAATGGTGCGGTGGTCGTTCATACCGTTCCCTTCGTGTGCATGATGTTCCATGCACAGCTGGTCTCTCGTCGTGACAGCGTCCGACGCTACTGTGCGGCGTGGTGTATGGTGCTCTGCAAGGCGCTATTCCAGGTCGGGGTGATTACACGCCAATCGTACGTACGCTGGACAAATGCACGCGCCGCCGGGACGACCGCACGCTGCTGCAGTGCCGCAATGACCGCCTGTGCAAACGATTCGGCATCATCGGCAATCTGGATGACCCCAGCAGGGACCCCATCAATCCCCTCTGCGCCCATCTGCGTACTGACAATCGGGAGCTCGAGCGCCATCGCTTCGAGCACCTTGAGCCGCGCACCGCCGCCGATGCGCATCGGCACCACATAGACCGCTGCCCCACACAAATACGGCCGAGTATCTTCGACTTCCCCCGTCAACGTTATCTCGCCACGGGCTGCCAGTGCTTGGAGCACCGGCGCCGGACGTCGCCCAATCACGACACAGGCCGCATCAGGGATACTGGCGCGCACACGGGTCAGCACCTCGGCGCAGAACCAAACCAGTGCGTCGATGTTGGCCCGATAATCGAGCGTCCCGCTGAATGCAATCGTCGGAGCGGGTTGGTGCGCGACATCAATCGTAGACCGGTCAAAATAGTGTGTGTCGACGCCATTGTGCACGACCGTTATCGGCGTCTTGGGTGCACAGGACTGCAAGATGGTTGCGTCCCCTGCCGACACGACCGATGCACCGTCGACTGCACGCAGGCTGCGCCGCTCGTAGCGCCACAGCTTGTACCATTGCAACAACGAGTAGGCTGCCGCATGCCACCGTCGTGGCCGCCGAATGTCCGTCAGAAATGCCCGCTGTTGGATAACATACTCCACATTAAACGTATCAAAGTGGGTTGCATAGCCATAGCTTTTGGCAATACCCAAGTAGGGCACCATTTCGATGCTAAAGCCGACAACCAGATCGTATTGGGTTGCTACACAGAGTTCGTGGAGGCGCACATAAAACCCGTGGTCGTGATTGCGCAGCGCCATATCCGGCCATGGGTGAAAGAGCGTGTCGAACGCACGCTGCCATGACGGTCGCGGCCGCGGCCCGACGACCGTATGCCAGGTGATTGCAGGCAAAGCAGCAGCCAATCCTGCGTTCGCGGCTTCATCGGGCACAAACGTCAAACACGTCACGCGATTGCTTTTGGCAATCCCACGCAGGAGCTGATAGATGCGCATCGTCCCCCCGCCATAGGCAGGCCAGGGAGCATACGGGGTCAGGACCAATATATTCATCCCGCTATCTTTTCTATCAATGCTGGACCCAAAATCAGACATCCCACCACGACGGCACCCGCTGCACAGACAACCACCGCTGCGGCGGCGATGTCTTTGACCTCTCCGGCTAACGGATGATATTCCGGTTGCACCAAATCGACCAGGCGTTCGATGGCACTGTTGACTAACTCAGCACACACCACGAGGCAGATGATCCCAACAAGCAGCGCCCATTGCAGCGGCGAAATTGCCAGCCACCATGCACTCAATACCACGCCTACCGTCGCACCAGTGTGTATCCGCAGGTTGCGTTCGGTACGGGCGGCAGCACGCAATCCAGCCCAGGCATGACGCACCGACCGCCAAAACGATGGGGTTGCCCAGCGCTTGCGCACGTCGTCGTGGCTATTCACGGGGGAGCTCCAAGAGCGTCATGATGGTATCTTGCAGTGCGCGCATTTCGGCATCTGCCTCGGCACCGCGTTCGTGATCATAGCCCAGCAGATGTAACACACCATGGACCGTCAAAAACGCGAGTTCACGGGCATCTGAGTGGCCGTACTCGGCTGCCTGGGACACCACATGCGGCCACGAGATTGCTACATCACCCAAGTACCGTGGCATATCTGGCGGCAAGACAAACGGGCTGTCGGCGCCGTCATCGGCAAACGAAAGCACATCCGTTGGCGCATCTTTGGCACGATAATCGCGATTGAGTTGTTGGACTTCCGCTGCAGTTGTCACATAAATACTGACGTCGACGGGCTGTGCAACCGCCTGTTGTGTCAGCGTGGTGCGCACCGCACGTTCAATCAGGTCGGTATCGACCACTGCCGGTTGCAGCTCATCTGCAACCTGTACATCCACGCTGTAGTGCATTAGACGTGTCCTTGTGGCACCACGACGGGATCGGCGGTGCGCTTCTCTTTGGGCGAATAGTCAATCCGCGGATGATAAATGCCCTTGAGCGTTTTGACAAACGCCTCGTGGACACGCTTTAGCTCTGCAATCGTAATGGGGGTATCGGCCAATTGACCGCTGGCCAATCGGTCTTCGATAATCGATGTAATCACGGCATCGAACTGGTAGCCGGTGCCATCATTCGCCGAGACGAGTGCACCGCTCTGGATTTTGGAGCGTACCGTCGCTTCGACACTATCTGCCAGCATCAACAACGCATGTTCACGCGTGTAGGGGATCGGTCCGGGGTACGTGTACTCTGCCTCGTCGTAGGCGATCCCTGCAGCGACCGCTTTGTTGACAAAGGCACGCACCTGCGAGGTGCCGTGATGCGTACGGATGAATGCAGTAATCACCTCTGGGAGTCCGGCCGCATTCGCCATCACAATGCCATCACGCACATGATCGATGATGATCCGTGCACTCTCGTTGGGGTGTAGTGTATCGTGCAAATTGACGCCATCGTTTTGGTTATCCACGAAAAAATACGGGCGCTTGAGTTTGCCGATATCGTGGAAGTACGACGCAACCCGCAACAATAAGCCATCAGCACCAATTGCCTCGGCCGCACTCTCTGCAAGATTACCGACTGCAATGCTGTGCGCGTATGTCCCCGGTGCCTCGCGCATCAACCGACGAACCAACGGCTCGGCAGGGTGTGCCAGCTCGAGCAACATCAATGGCGTAAGAATCCCAGCCATCCGACCAACCACATTGTAGAGGCCGAGCGCCAGCAACGCCGAGAGCATTGATCCACACGCGCTGTACAACAACAGTGGTGCCAAGTCGTTCCACTCGATCGTAACGGCAGTCAACAAGGTCACGCCAATCAGCACCACTGCACTCGCCGCAGCGGCACCCAAACCTGCGACCACAAACACCCGTGACCGCGTGACATTGCGGATCAGCATGCCTGCAACCAGTGCACCCACCAACGGTGGCAGACTGTAGACCACGGATCCGTTGGCAATTACCAAGACCATGAGTGCCACGTTCATCGTGATGAGATTTGCGGTGCGTATGCCAAATAACGCACTGAAAATCATCATCATCATGACAATCGGCGTCGCCAAGATGTACCCTGCGTTCAACCAGGCCAGCATACGCGTGCAGACAACCACTGCGATAACCAAAATAGTCACCGCGAAGAGTTCACGCGGCTTACGCCCCGTACGCTTTTCGTTGCGCCATAGGGTATACGACAACAACAAAGCCAGACCGACGGCAAGCAGAATCTGTCCCGCGACTTGATTCCAATTGGTGCTACTTTCAAGCAGGCCTGACATAAGCAGCTTTTCGTACTGCACCGCATCCAAGATATCGCCTTTGCTCACAATCGTCTGGCCCATCTGCAAGCTACTGAGTTGCAATGGGGTTTCGGCACGGGCTTTTTGGCGGGCTGCGGTGGTCGCTACGTGGTCGATAGAAACATTGATTTTGAGGAACGGTGTGACAAAACGCGCAATCAACGCCTGCATTGCATCGTCTGTCGATGTCAGTGCGCCAATCTGTGCATCAATCGCACGGGGGACAATTTCGCGCGTGAGTCGCTCAGCAGTCTGTGCATCGATGCGGCGCGAGGCTTCACGCACGGCATCGTCGTACACGGCCATGATGACCAGCGCCAACGCATCCCATTCACGGTCGCTCAGCTTCATGAGCTGGCGGGCCGTTTCGGTCGGGATCAACGCAACATCCAGCCCTGCGTCAATGGCATCGATTTGTTCTGACCGGGCTGCATACTCGCGCCCGTTTGCCCGAATCGTCGCGATTTCCGCGAGGATTGCAGCCAATTCTTTGCGTGCGTCGTCCAAGAGGGTTTCGTTGACGACCACAACCTCGAGCGCGGGCGAGCTGGCCGCGGCATCGCGGACCTGGTCGGTCAAGAGTGTGCTCGTGTAGGTGATGGTACGCGGCGCATAGATGGTCATGTTGCTCGGCTCGCCGATCACGATGCCCTGCACATTCCCTGGTTGGAAGGCCAAAACCACCCAATAACAAAGCATCACGCTCACACTCACCAGCCAAAACCAGTGCGGTGCGAGCTGGTCAATCATGCTCCGAATACGGGTGGTATAGCTACTCATGCGCCGAGTGTTTCGCGTACAAGCTGATTCAGCACACGACCTTCGGCGAGTCCTTTATAGCGCTGCATGACGACGGGCATTGCTTTGTTCATGTCGGCCACACCGGTCGCGCCGATTTCTGCCAGCAATGCCACGATCTGCGGGCGGAGCTCGTCGGCGCTCATCATCTTGGGCAAATACTGCTCCAATATGACTGCCTCGGCCTCTTCGGTAGCAACCAAATCCATGCGATTCCCTTTGCGGAACATCTCTGCTGCTTCGCGGCGGCGTTTGACTTCCTTGGCGACAATGTCTTGGACCTGTACGTCGCTGAGCACAACGGCTTGTGCCGCTGCCTCGGCTGCTGCCATGTTGGCCTCGCCGCCTGCTGCGTCATAGGCCTGCTTGACCTGGTTCGACAGCGACGACTTGATCGCACTCATGGCCATCCGCAAGACGTTGACGCGCACGCTGTCGCGTGCCTTCATTGCTTCCTTCATATCGATTTGGAACTGGTCATACAAATTAGCCATTGACTACTCCTATACCGTGACGTGACGCGGTCGGACACGTTGTTGTTCTGCCATAATAATAGCCCGGATTTGCTGTACTGCGTCGTCGAGGCGTTCTTCGTGATTGAACACCACATAATCAAACGCCGTTACCTGCGCCATTTCGCGCTCTGCGTGGTGCATGCGCCGTGCAAACTGTTCCGGTGATTCGGTACCACGACCGGCCAACCGTGCCTTGAGTTCTTCCATGCTGCCTGGCGCCAGAAAGACTTGCACAGCCCCCGGTATGAGTCCTTTGAGGGTGGCCGCTCCTTGCACATCGATCCGCATAATCACATTCCGCTGCGAATCCAACCCCGCCCGGATGCTCTGCTTGGGGATGCCCTTGTAATGTCCGTATACTTCGGCCCATTCAACCAGTTCTTGCTGTTCAATGAGCGATTCGAAGCCGGCTTTGTCATAAAAAAAGTAATCCACGCCGTGCTGCTCATTGGGCCGTGGCGGGCGACTCGTCGCCGTGACCACGAAGTGGAAGGCCTCGTCGAGCTCGCGCAGGCGCAGAAGCAACGCATCTTTGCCTACTCCCGATGGCCCCGAAATAACCACCATCAATGGGTACGCCTGACCACCCTGCAACAGCGGATTGAGGTCGTTTTCGATCATCATGTACCAGCCCTCTCCGACTGCGTTCCCCGTCGCGCCCCATGCGGGGTATACTAGCGCTATGACCATAGACACACTCGCCGTCACCGCAGTATGTGGCGAACTCCGCGCCTATATCGGCGCCAAAATCCAAGACACCGTGGTCGCGTCACCGCAGAGCATTGCGCTCGAACTCTATCATGAGCGCCGGCGCGTGTGGTTGCTCCTCTCGGCGCATCCGAAATTGGCCCGCATCGCCATCCATCCCAAAAAAATCCCTCGTGGGGTTGAGCTCGCCACGCCGTTTTTGTTGTTGATGCGCAAATACCTCGAAGGTGGGCGTATCAGTGCTGTCGAACAACCCGCGCTCGAACGCATCATAATCATTAGTATAGTCAAACCGACCGAACCACGCAACACCGACGAAGACGCCCCACCGCCCGATCCGAGCATCCCCGTGAGCTACACCACGGTGCGTTTGATAATCGAACTCATGGATCAGCGCAGCAACATATTCATGGTCGATGCAAACGACGTCGTGATGGAGTGCGTCAAACACGTCAACTCCCAGATGAGCCGCCGCGTCGCCCTCCCCCAGCACCCATACGTCATCCCGCCCATCCCGAGCAAAGCCGACCCGCGTGACGGCGACGCCACACCCCTTGTCGCCGCTCTGACCAGCGAGCACGACCTCGCCAAGGCAATTGTCGCCACGTACCGTGGCGTCTCGCCCCAACTCGCCCGCGAGGCGGCATTTCGCGCAGACAACGATCCCATCGCAGCGGTGCGTGAACTCCACGCGCTGTTCACTGCACAGCCCGCTCCATGCATCATCCGTGATGAGCACGACCAACCCATCGCATTTGCAGCCTATCCGTTGACACACCGTCCCGGGGCAGTCCCCTGTGCGTCCATCAACGACGCCATCATTGCCTACGCGTTCGTCCACGAATCACTCGGCGATTACCAGCGCCGCCGCGACATTCTGCGCATCCGGATCGGCGACCATCGCGATCGCATCGCCCGTGTCCACGCCAACATGACCCAAGAGATGACCCGGGCCGAACGCATGGAGCTGTTGCGTTGGGAAGGCCAGATGATCTACGCATACATGCACACCATCACCCCGCACATGACCGAGTTGGTCATCGATGGCCAGGTCATCACCCTCGAACCGCGCGTCCCACCTTCGCAACAGGCCCAGGATCGCTTCAAAACCTACGACAAGGCCAAAGCCGCCCTCGCAGGCCTACCGGAGCGCATCCAAAAGACCACCGAAGAACTCCAAGGCATCGACGAGACCCTGGCTTTTCTCGCCATGGCTGACTCGTTCGACGCTATCGAATCCGTCGCCCGCGACGCACTCAGCCTCGGTTGGCTCAAATCCAGTGACATCCCACGCCAAGCGCGCGTCAAACCGCAACCCCCGTTGCGCTTCGCTATCGACGCGGCTACGAGCATCTATGTTGGTCGCAATGCCTTCCAAAACCAACACGTCACCTTTACCATCGGCGAATCGCACGACACCTGGCTCCATGCGCGCGGCATCCCGGGCGGCCACGTCATCATCAAATCCGGCGGTCGACCCGTGGATCCGGCGGTACTCCGTCGCGCTGCAGCTCTGGCCGCGTACTACAGCAGCGCCCGCGAAGAGGCTGCCGTCGACATCGATGTCTGTCGCCGCACTGGGGTGCGCCGTATCAAAGGCGGTCCGCCGGGATTGGTGAGCTACCACGCCGAGTCGACCATCCGCATCGCTCCCGACCAGACAGGATCCGCTACTCCATGACCATCGCAACACTCAATGCACGATCCCGCGCTACCACCGCTGGTGAGCTCGCACGCGTCCGCGCTGCGGGGAGTCTGCCGCTCACCATCACGGACGTCTCACGCAAGGCGCTCCTGCAGTTGCCTGCCGTGGTCGATCATCATGCGTTTGTGACGAGCTGGGCTGCCCGCACCGCCGCACAATCGTACGAAATACACGGTCTCACAACCGACCCGTTGACCTGTACGATTGCTGCCTTCCGGTACTGCCCGGTCAGTCACGAGGTCATCCATGTCATCGCGACCGCGTATGCACCGGCGCAACTGCATACCATCCCGCTCCTCGACGCTGACTCACAACCGCTCGGGATTGCTCTGACGATTCTCTGTCGCGGCGCTGTCCCGCAGACGCTCACGGTCACGCAACCCGGAGCAACAGCCACCGTTGCAGACTGCACACTGCCGCCGGGCTGTTATCACCTGGCGTTCGAGCACGATCTGCTCACGGCACAGCCGCCGTTCCCGACGTTTTTCCGTCGCCCAGGTCGTTAGTTTCTTTTCCAGCAGCATGCGAAAACGTTGTCTGCGCGTGTCAGCTCCCCGTCATACGTGCATTCCCCGTGACGACAGCCTGCCTGCTCCGTCGTCGGACGGTCCAGCGCGTGGGGTGCGTGTAGCTACGGAAATCTGACAGACCCGCTTCTCTGTGGTATACTTCTTTCTTGTGCCGGGGTTGTCCCGTAGCAGCACATGCGAAGGTACTGACACAAGGAGTCAACATGTCTATCGAAATCAAGCTCCAGAAGCGCGCCGTCATCGGCAAAAAGGTCAACAATTTGCGCAAGGCCGGGATTCTGCCTGCCACCGTCTACGGCAAGCACTTGGCCCCCATCAATGTCCAGACCGAATTGCGTTCCTTCATGCCATTGATGAAGGCCGCTGGTCGCACCAACCTGGTCACGTTGCACATCGACGGCGAAGCCCCGATTGCTGCGTTTGTTCACACATACCAGCGCCACCCTGTTTCACGGACCATCATCCACGTCGATTTCCATGCCGTTGACCTCAACGAAACGGTCGAAGTCGATGTACCCGTGCACATGACCGGCGCATCCATTATGGTAACCCGTGGCGATGCATTGCTCAACAATGTCACGTCGCTGCGTGTCAAGGCACTGCCAACCAACCTGCCATCTTCATTGACGGTCGATATCAGCGTCCTCGATTCGCTCGAAAAAGCGATCCACGTGAGCGACATCGTGCTGCCTGCTGGCGCAACCATTATCGGTAACGGCGGCGACTTGGTCGTTGGCTTGGTACCGACCGGCCGTGCAGAAGTCGCGTCCGCCGAGAACCCAGCCCAGCCCGAAGTCATCACTGCACGACAGCCCAAAGCATAGTCTTGCCCCAATCACACCGGCGGGTGGCACATGCCACCCGCCGGTTTTTTGTGGTGATTCAGCCACCCAAAAAAATCACCGTCGCTGACGAATCAGCGACGGTGGAGGTCGGGTGTCTCCGAACGGAAGACTACAGGGTCACCGCTCCGGCGACACCCATGCGCTTATGACTACAACCCATGAGCACCACCCCCTTTATGCCTGGACGGCAAAAATGCTAAAAGAATCCTACGACGAATATAGCATGTCTTGCACAGAAGTCAAGAGGTCTGCGCCGGATTCGCCAGCGAAGTATAATACCGACACATATGCACAGGAGGACGCTATGACACGCTATATCCTCGCCATCGACCAAGGCACGACCAGTACGCGGTGCATGATCTTTGATCACGAGAGCACCCCACGTGCCATCGCACAATGCGAACACACGCAGATATTCCCCCAACCAGGGTGGGTCGAACACGACCCAAACGAAATATGGCAACGGACGCTCTCGGTCGTCGCCGATGCACTCACCGATGCCCGACTCACTGCAGCCGATATTGCCGCGGTCGGCATCACCAATCAGCGTGAGACCACAGTCGTGTGGGACCGTCGCACCGGCGCGCCGTACGCAAATGCCATCGTCTGGCAAGACATGCGCACCGATGCGCTCTGCCGCGAACTCGCCGGCACCCATGGTGTCGACCGCTTCCGGAGCCAAACAGGCCTCCCATTGGCAACGTATTTCTCTGGCCCCAAACTACGCTGGTTGCTCGATCACACACCTGGACTGCGGGCCGCTGCGGCTGCCGGTGACGCGCTCTTTGGCACCATTGACTCCTTCCTCATCTGGCACCTCACCGGCGGTGTCGAAGGCGGCATCCATGTGACTGATGTGACCAATGCTGGACGCAGCATGCTGATGAACCTGCACACATTGCAATGGGACGCCGACATCCTCGCAGCCATGGATATTCCCGCGCAGATGCTCCCTGCCATACGTTCCTCGTCCGAGGTCTATGGCACTGCGGTGGGCATCCTCGCCGGGGTACCCGTCGCTGCGGCGTTAGGCGACCAGCATGCAGCCATGGTCGGTCAAGCATGTGTGTCGCCCGGCAACGTCAAAAACACCTATGGCACCGGCTGTTTCATGCTGCTCAACACCGGTACCACTCTCGTTCCTTCGACCCACGGTCTGCTTTCGACCCTCGCCTACCAGTTCAAAGGCCAACCACCAGTGTACGCACTCGAGGGCTCCATCGCCATCGCCGGTGCCCTGGTCCAGTGGTTGCGTGACAACATCGGCATCATTGCCCAAAGCAGTGACATCGAGGCACTCGCTGCATCGGTCCCCGACAATGGCGGCGTGGTGATTGTGCCTGCTTTCTCGGGGTTATTTGCGCCCCATTGGCGCAGTGACGCCCGGGGCGTTATCGTCGGGTTAACCCGCTACGTGACCAAAGCACATATTGCCCGGGCCGCACTCGAAGCCGTCGCCTGGCAGACCCGCGAGGTCCTCGACGCTATGGAACAAGACAGTGGCGTTCCCATCGCCCTGCTCAAAGTCGACGGTGGGATGACTGCCAACAGCTTGTTGATGCAGATTCAATCCGATGTCGTCAATGTTCCGGTGATCCGTCCCGTCATCCGCGAAACAACCGTCCTCGGTGCAGTCTATGCTGCTGGGATTGCCGTCGGGTACTGGCGTGACCTCGCCGACGTGCAATCCAACTGGCGCGAAGACACCCGGTGGGTCCCACACATGGACGCCGCCCAACGCGACCGCGACTATGCTCGTTGGCAAAAAGCCGTCGACCGCACGCTCAATTGGATTGAGGACTAGATGAAGCTCCGTTCACTCTTCGAAGGCGGCCACCCCGAACGCATCGCCACGGGGTTCCAGTTCACCGAGGGGCCAGTGTGGTGTGACACCGAACTGCGCTTTTCTGACATCCCTGCGGGGATTATCTACGCATGGCGCCCGGACGGCACCATTTCGCGTTGGCGCGACCCGAGCGGGCATTCCAATGGGCTGACCCGCAGTCGCACAGGTGCGTTGGTCGCCGCAGAACACGGCAATCGCCGCGTCAGCATGACCGATGTATCCGGTGTGCCGCAGACACTCATCGACCGCTACGACGGGAAACGCCTCAATAGCCCCAACGATGTCATCGTGCGCTCCGACGGGGTCGTGTTTTTCACGGACCCACCCTATGGCATCGACCCTGCCGATCAAGAACAACCCGTCAATGGCGTCTATGCGGTCCACCCGGACGGTACCGTAATCCGCATCGCAGAGGACTTCATCCGTCCAAACGGACTCGCGCTTTCTCCCGACGAACGCACCTTGTATATTGACGACTCGCGCCGCAGACATGTGCGCGCATTTGATGTGGCTCCCGATGGGACGCTCACCAACAGCCGGATTCTCTGCGATCTCGATCACCCCCAACCCGGGTCTCCCGACGGGATGAAGATCGACGAGGCCGGCCATCTGTATGTCGCGGGCGCAACAGGTATTTGGGTGTTTGAGCCCGATGGTCGTTGCCTCGGGGTCATTTCGGTCCCCGAACTCCCCGCAAACTGCACCTTCGGCGATGCCGACCGCAAAACGCTCTACATCACGGCACGTACGTCTATCTATCGCATTCGCACGACCACCGCCGGTATGCGTGTCGTCTAACAACGCTCATCACAACTTCACCCAGAGACCGTATACTTGCTAGCGACGGCGTCGTCAGGTGCATCCAACACGCGGTCTGTTACGTATGTGTAATGAGCCCACGTACCCAATGGGAGTCCAGTTATGCGCGTTGCGATGTTGTCTGTACATACGAGCCCACTCGCAGGACTCGGCGGCAAAGAAGCCGGGGGAATGAACGTCTATGTCCGCGAACTCAGTCGCGAACTTGGCCGTCGTGGCGTAGCTGTCGACATCTTCACCCGGAGCCAATCGCTCGATAGCGAGCGGATTACACCAGTCACGCGCAATGTCACACTGATTACCCTCCCTGCCGGGCCCGAATCCCCATACGACAAAAATCTCATCCTCGACCATGCAGATGCGTTCGTCGATGGCATCATCACCTATGCCGACGAACAACGCGTGTCGTACGACATCATCCATAGCCACTATTTTGTATCGGGCGTGATTGGACTTGCATTACGTGATCGCCTCGGCATCCCGCTCGTGCATATGTTCCACACCCTCGGTGCCATGAAGAACATCGTGGCGCGGAGCGACGAAGAGCGCGAGACCGGGCAACGCATCGCCCACGAAGGCGACATTATGCGGAACGCAGATGCCATAGTGGCGGCAACAACAATCGACTTAAGCCAGATGATTTGGCATTATGACGCCAATCCCGAGCATATTCGTGTCATTCCGTGCGGGGTCGACCTGCAACGCTTCCAACCGAGCGATATGGCCGATGCACGCAAGCAACTCAGTTTGCCAGCCCAACCAACGCCCCTCGCATTGCTGGTCGGTCGCATCGAACCACTCAAAGGGATTGACGCCTTGATTGCGGCAGTCGCCCAGTTGCGTGCACGCGTCCCTAGTCTTGCGATGCTCGAGGCAGTGATTGTCGGCGGTGCAAGCGACGACCAACCACACGGGTGGAACACCGAGCAAAAGCGACTCGATGCGCTACGCCATTCACTCGGCGTTGCCAACGCAATCCGCTTTGTCGGAGCCAGGCCGCAGAGTCAGCTCTCGCTCTTCCACGCGGCGTGCGACGCGGTCACGATGCCGTCACATTACGAGTCGTTCGGGATGGCCGCGCTCGAGGCACTGGCGAGTGGGCGGCCTGTGATTGCCACCAACGCTGGCGGGCCTGCAACGATTATCACGCATGGGGTCGATGGGTTATTGACCGCCCCCGATGATGCAGCCCAACTCGCTGAGAACCTCACCCTGATTTTGACCAATGCACATTACGCACATCAACTCGGTGTCGCTGGGCGCGCCCGGGCAGAGCGCTATGGCTGGAGCAATATCGGCTGCGACATTCTCGATGTCTACCGTTCATTGATTCGCACTGCCACTGTTCATCACGCATGCGCCTCTTAATCCCCGCACTCGCAGTCGCATTCGTGTTTGGGGCGTGCGGCAGCACTGACGCTGCGTCGTCCACGCACGCATCCCTGCCTACCCTGCCAACGGTCACCGTCGAAGGTGGGTTGATTGCCGTGCCTACCGAACCACCCGCAGACCCCGTTCCAACAGCCGAACGCGGTGCACCCCTGCCTACTCTTACAGCCGCGCTCCCCACAACCGCTAACCCCACCGTCGAACCACTCCCGATGAATCTCGACCCGATCGAAGTCGGATCTGTCGGCGCGGACAACATCTTGGGGCAACACATGCGCAGCATCGAGCAAGCGGGGCTGTATAGCGGCAGCGTCCTGGTTGCGCGGCGCGGCGAAATACTCCTGCGTCACGGCTACGGGTTGGCGAATCGCACGAGTCGCAACACCGCAACGACCAAATTTCGCATTGCCTCGCTCACCAAACAATTCACCGCTGTGCTCATTCTCCGACTCCAAGAGCAGGGCAAACTCAGCATCGATGACCGGATCTGTAGCTACCTCGAGTTCTGTGCACCACAGTGGGCTCCGATTACCATCCGCCAATTGCTTGCACACAGCTCTGGCATTCCCGATTACACCGAATTTCTCGATTTTGACCGACGGCAAGCAACCCCGACCACACGAGAAGAGCTCATTGCACGCTTTCGCAATGAGCCCCTCACGTCCACGCCCGGCAGCGTGTACAAATATTCGAATTCTGGCTACATCCTACTCGGTCAAATTCTCGAGTACATCACCGGGATGCCATACGCAGACATCATCAAAAATGAACTCTGCATCCCACTCGGACTCAACGATACCGATTACGACCACAGCACCGCAGGCGCTGATCCATCTCTGTCGTTCGGGCTCTATGCAATGGGGATCCCAGCAGATCCGATTGATGCATCGACACTGGACTCCGCGGGCGGGCTCTACTCGACCATCGACGACTTGTACCGGTGGGACCGCGCCCTACACGACGGCCAGGTCCTCAAACCCGAAACACTCGCACTGATGCGTACCGTACAGATAAAAAACTACGCACTCGGCGTGATGCGTAACCCGCTCGCAGGGATGGCGTCGGTCCATCACGACGGCATGGCAAGCGGGATGCGCACGTATTTGGGGAACTTCCCAGACCCCGACATTACGGTCGTTGTGCTGAGTAATTACGAAAACGCAGATGTCGTCAACATCGCAGCGTACCTCGGGGTGCTCGCTCGCGATATGCCCTAGCGAACCGCAAGACGCGTCAGCGCAGCGACGGCGGTCCGTATTGCCCGATCGACGCCTTCGGCTTTCTGATCGAGCACAATTGTTTCGGCGGTGGTCCGTTGGGCGACAGCAGCGCACACACAGCCCGCAGCGAACCCATACACCAACCCCATTTTGAACAGCGTCCCCGCTTCCATCTCGTAATTCAATACATTGAGATGCTGGTATTCGGCAGTCGCGCCAATATGCCGGCGCAGCAGATGTGGGTTTGCCGATGCATGGCGTTCTTGGCCTTCGTAGAAGGTGTCAACCGACGCAGTGACGCCCATGTGTGCAGGGATACCTGCGGCGTGTGCCGCCTCCATCAGAGCGATGGTGACGTACGGGTCCGCGGCAGCGGGGTACTCGAGTGGCGCGATGTCGCTGGCCGCCCCTTGACGACAGAGTGCTGCTTGCGAGACGACGACATGCCCAGGCAACACCTGCGGCTGTATCGACCCGCAGGTACCGACTCGGATAATGGTCCGAATCCCCACCTGTACCAGCTCGTTGACAACGATACTAAGGGACGGCGCACCCATTCCACTCGTCGCCGAAATCACCGGCGTTCCATTGGGCAGATATCCCAGCGAGCTGTGCAAGCCACGATGGTCTGACAGCACTGTCACATTCGACAGATATTTCTGTGCAATCATAGCGGCCCGTTCCGGATCCCCCGACAGCAATGCCATCGTCGGCTGTGCAGCGCCGAAATCGCCCCTGCCGGAGCCGATGTG
>QWQY01000119.1 GCA_003670675.1 Chloroflexota bacterium | reverse complement strand
CGTGCGCGAAGCCGTCGGTGACGCAACGGATTACTATGTTTTTTGTTATGCCTGTGGCGTCCGTTCTGCTGCCGAAGAAGTCTATCGCTGGGATGGCAGCGCATTTGTTGCACAGCAGATACTGCCCAGCGACGATGCCACCATTCAAGCAGCCATTACTGCTGCCGAGGCAGGGCGATGGAACATGGTTGCCGCGACACTGGCGACGGTGCAACCCCCCCGCAACGAGCAAGATGCATGGACCGTGGTATTGCTGAAGCGCGCCGCCGCGTTGCGTGCGCCGACGGCAGACGATGCGTCGCCGTTCATGAGTGCGTTGTTGTATGGCGATTATGATGCCGCCGTGGGTGTGCTCAAGCGCTACCAGCCTAAGGCGTTGGTCGACACGCAGAATCCCGCATTCCCGAGCGATTTGGCCCCGTTTGGGGAGCTCGTCGTCGATTCTGTGGTACGATTGAGCACTACCGTTCTGGCCCAAGACGCGACAGTGACGAGTGCGCAGTTCCTGCGTGGATGGGCACAGACGTTGCTCGACCCCAAAAATGCAGCAGGTTTGGCCGATTTGGAAGCAGTCGCCGCGATTGACCCTTTCTATGCGGCAGTCCAAGCAGCCGTGCTGAACCGCTGATCTGCCTGTAGAAGGAGCCGCCATGCCCATCCCATTGACCGGTCATTCGCTCCTCACCCAAGACGATTTGTACTTGTTCAACGAGGGATCGCACTTCGCGCTCCACGAAAAGCTGGGTGCCATTGCGTGCGTCAAAGACGGCGTGATGGGTGTCCACTTTGCGGTGTGGGCGCCGAGCGCGCGCAGTGTGGCGGTCATTGCTGATTTCAATGGATGGCAGCGTGGCGGCAACATGCTGTGGGCACAGGGGTCTTCGGGCATATGGGCCGGGTTTGTCGCCCACGTCCCAGTGGGGACCGCCTACAAATACTCCATCGAGACACAGACCGGCGACTTCCTCGAAAAAGCCGACCCACTGGCGACTGCCAGCGAGGTCCGACCAAACACGGCGTCGATTGTCAGCGATATGCAGGCCCACCGCTGGGGTGATGCCGCGTGGATGACCGCGCGCGCCACCCGCAACACCAACGGCACCCCGATGAGCATCTACGAGGTGCACCTCGGGTCATGGATGCGTAACCCGGACGAATCGTGGCTGGGCTACTTCGACGCGGCCCGGAAATTGGTCGATTACTGCACGATGATGAACTATACCCACGTCGAACTGCTCCCCATCATGGAATACCCGTATGACGGGTCATGGGGCTACCAGTCGGTGGGGTTGTATGCGCCGACGAGCCGCTATGGCAGCCCGACGGATTTCATGGAATTTGTGGACTACCTGCACCAAAACGATATCGGCGTCATCCTCGACTGGGTGCCGTCGCACTTCGCCGTGGATGCCCACGGCCTGGCGCAGTTCGATGGCACTGCCATCTACGAGCACGCCGATCCGCGCCAGGGCTACCACCCCGATTGGGGCAGTTACATCTTTAACTATGGGCGGCACGAGGTGCGCAGCTTCCTCATTTCGAGCGCGGTGTCGTGGTTCGAACGCTACCACATCGACGGCATCCGGGTCGATGCAGTTGCCTCGATGTTGTACCTCGACTATTCACGCAAAGACGGGGAGTGGATCCCCAACGCATTTGGTGGCCGCGAAAACATCGATGCCATTGTGTTGTTGCGCCGCCTGAACGAGGCAGTCCACGGCCGGTTCCCCGGTATTGTGATGATCGCCGAAGAGTCGACGGCCTGGCCGATGGTGTCGCGACCGACCTACATCGGTGGCTTGGGCTTCAACATGAAGTGGGACATGGGCTGGATGCACGATACCCTCAAATACATGGCCGAAGATCCCGTGCACCGCAAATACCACCACGATAAGCTGACCTTTCGGTCGCTGTATTCGTTCAGCGAGCAGTTCACCCTGGCGTTTTCGCACGATGAAGTGGTCCACGGCAAGGGCTCGATGATGAGCAAAATGCCCGGTGATCACTGGCAGAAGTTCGCCAATCTACGCACGTTGTACGGCTACATGTATGGCCAATCGGGCAAAAAGCTGTTGTTCATGGGCGGTGAGTTCGGGCAGTGGCGCGAATGGTCGCACGAGCGCGAGCTCGATTGGTATTTGCTCAACGAGCCGATGCATGCCGGATTGCAGCAATATGTGGCCGATTTGAATCGGCTCCACCGCGACGAGCGCGCGTTGCACGAACTGGATTTTGACCCGTGGGGATTCCACTGGATTGCCTGCGATGACGCCGATCAGAGTGTGGTGGCGCTGTTGCGCCGTGGCGGGGCAGACGCCCGCAACGTGGTGGTGATTTGTAACTTCACCCCGGTGCCGCGTCACAACTACCGCATTGGCGTGCCCCAAGCCGGTGCATGGGAGATCCTGTCGAACAGTGACGATACCACCTGGGGCGGTAGCGGGGCGATGACGCACCTTCGTGTCGAGGCGGTGCCCTGCCACGATATGCCGGCATCGGTCGTATTGACGATTCCTCCCTTGGGGACCGTCTACCTGGCACCCAAAAAATAACGCAACACGAAGACCACTCTGTCTGCACGATGCACGGCAGCGTGATAGAGGAATAGCGCCACGTGACCCGATATCTGTGTGTCCACGGACATTTTTATCAGCCCCCGCGTGAGAATCCATGGCTCGATGCCATCGACGTCCAGCCGAGTGCTGCGCCTTACCACGATTGGAACGCACGCATAGCGGCCGAATGCTACGCACCCAACACCGCTGCGCGCATCCTCGACGAGCGCGGGCGGATCCGGGCCATCATCAACAACTATGCACGCATCAGCTTCAATGTCGGCCCGACCTTGATGCGCTGGCTCAAACAGCACGAAACGTCGACGTATGCTGCTATTTTGGCTGCGGACCGCGAAAGTCAAATGCGCTTCGGCGGCCACGGATCTGCCATTGCGCAGGTGTATGGGCATATCATCATGCCGCTGGCGTCGGCCCGCTATCGGCGTACCCAGGTCGCCTGGGGGGTGGCGGACTTTCTCCATCACTATGGCCGCATGCCCGAGGGGATGTGGTTGTCCGAAGCGGCCGTGTGTACCGACAGCCTCGAAGCGCTCGCCGAACACGGCATCAAATACACCATTCTGGCGCCGCATCAGGCCGCCGCTGTGCGTCGTATCGGTGCGACCGCATGGGAGCAAACGACCTACGGCGTCGACACAACGATGCCATACCGAATCAATCTCCCGTCGGGTCGGAGCATCGCCGTGTTCTTTTATAACGGTGCGACGTCGCAGGCGATTGCCTTCCAAAACCTGCTCCAAAACGGCGATGCGCTGGCCAATGCGTTGCTGCGCGACGCTGCCGACGACGGTACGCCACGGTTGGCCCATGTGGCCACCGACGGCGAGACCTACGGCCACCACCATCGCCATGGCGAGATGGCGTTGGCGTTTGCACTGGCAAATATCGAAAAATTGAACCTCGCCAAAATCACCGTCTACGGCGAGTATTTGGCGCTCCATCCACCGACCCACGAGGCCCAGATTGTCGAAAACAGCTCGTGGAGTTGTGCCCACGGGGTCGAGCGCTGGCGCAGCAATTGTGGCTGCCACACCGGTGGCCAACCCGGTTGGACCCAGACATGGCGCGCGCCGCTCCGGGCATCGCTGGATTACATGGCCGATGCAATCAATGCAGCCTGGTATCGCAAAGCATGCGAATTCTATTCGGACCCATGGGCGGCCCGTGATGCATACATCGCGGTCATCAACCAACCCGACGAGGCCGGTATGGACGCCTTCATGAAGAGGCATGGATTGACTGCTGAGCGTTGGCCGGCGTTGGGCTTGATGGAGCTGCAGCGCCAGTTGATGCAGAGTTTTACCAGTTGTGCGTGGTTCTTCAACGATCCGACCGGGATCGAGACCATCCAAGTCCTGCGCTATGCTGCCCGTGCGATGCAATTGGCCCAACAGACGCTGGATGTGGACATCGAAGAGGGGTTCAACGAGCAGCTCGAAAAAGTCATCAGCAACACCGGGGTCACGCTCGAGAGTGTCTACCGGAGCGATGTGTCGCCATTGGTCCTGTCGCTCGCCGATGTCTGTGCGCACGATGCGTTGACCGCGTTGTTCCACGACGCCAACAACGACGAAGTGGTCTATTTGCACCGCATCCGGCGCGTCGTGCAACATTTGTGGACGCTGGGGACGATGCGCATCGCCATCGGTGTGACCGAAGTGACTGCCCTGTTGACCGGTGAACAACGCCGGTTCCAGTACGGGGTCGTGTTGACGAGCGACCAGATTATGCACGGAGGGGTCCGCCCCGACAACGATAATCTCGATGCGTTGCTGCATGTGGTCGTGCCGGCGGTCGCCAAAAACGATCAGGTGTCGGTCAAACAAGCAATGGACGACGCGTTGGGGCCGTTCCATTATTCGTTGCACTCGGTGTTCCGCGAAGAACAACGATCGATCCTCGAGAGTATGCTGGCGGGCGTCGTCGACAAAGTGGTCGCCCGCTACCACCAGATGTACGCCGAACACACGACGCTGATGCGCTTTCTCCAAAAGATGAGCCTACCGGTGCCTGAAGAGCTCCAAGTGGCGTCGTCGTCGGCGTTGCACGCCGATGTACGCAGTGCGTTGGCCAACGACCCCCCCGAAAGTACACGGGTGCAGGCGTTGCTCGACGACGCACAATTGACTGGTGTCGTGCTGGACCGGGCAGCCATCGCACTGCAAATGAGCGATGCGTTGGCGCGTGTGGCGACGCGGGTCGTCGCGACGCCGTTCGAGCGCGGGGTGTTGGGCACACTGTTGCGCTTGGTCGATGTCGCCGAGGCATACGATGTCGACATGTGGATGGTCCAAAACAACTATAATGTGCTCTGGCAACGCGACTATCCCACCCAACAACGGAACGCAGATGCGGGTGATGTGATCGCCATGGATTGGGTTGCGGATTTTCGCAATCTGGGCGAACACTTGAATATGGCGATAGTCAACGAATAACCGACGCTGAAAGGATAGCTCATGCCTGAGGGATTAGTCATTACTGGGCCGATGAAGCCTGGCTACAACGAGATTTTGACGCGTGAGGCGTTGGCATTTGTCGAGGATCTGATCGAGCGCTACGAAGAGCGCCGCAGTGCACTCTTGGCACGGCGCGTTACGCGCTGGAACGAGCTCAAAGCAGGGGTGTTGCCCGATTTCAACCCCGAGACCGCAGACATCCGGGCCAACGATTGGAAGGTCGCACCAATCCCAGCGGACTTCCGCAATCGCCGCACCGAAATCACCGGCCCCGTCGACCGCAAGATGGTCATCAACGCCCTCAATTCGGGTGCCCAAGTCTTTATGGCGGACTTCGAAGACGCCAATGCGCCACTGTGGGACAACATCGTGCAGGGTCAAATCAATCTGCGCGACGCCATCCGCCGTACGATTTCGTTCACCGCCAAAGACGGCACGGTTTATCGTCTCAATGACCAGACGGCAGTGCTGGCGGTGCGTGTGCGTGGCTGGCATTTGGACGAAAAGCATGTCACCTACAACGGCAAACCGGTGTCGGGCGGCATCTTTGACCTTGGGTTGTACTTGTTCCACAACGCAAAAGAACTGCTCAAGCGTGGCAGCGGGCCGTACGTCTATCTGCCCAAATTGCAGAGCCACCTCGAGGCCCGCTTGTGGAACGACATCTTTGTCTATGCTCAAGACAAACTGGGCATTCCCCAGGGCAGCATCCGTGCCACGGTGCTCATCGAGCATATTTTGGCAGTGTTCGAAATGCACGAGATTTTGTACGAGTTGCGCGACCACTCGAGCGGCCTGAATCACGGCCGCTGGGACTACATTTATAGCTTCATCAAGGCCTTCAATCATCGCGACGACTTCGTGTTGCCGGATCGCGCGCAGGTGACGATGGCCGTGCACTTCTTACGGTCGGCGGCCGAGCTGTTGGTGGCCACCTGTCACCGCCGTGGTGCACACGCAATGGGCGGCATGTCGGCGATTATCCCGCGCAAAGACGACGTCAACGCCAACACGCGCTCGATGCATCGCTTGGCCGACGACAAGCAGCGCGAGGCCGATCAAGGCTTCGACGGCGCATGGGTAGCCCACCCAGGGCTGGTCAAACCGGTGCACGAAATCTTCAAGAAGGCCTTTTCGAGCGAAAACCAAATCACCTATGT
>QWQY01000118.1 GCA_003670675.1 Chloroflexota bacterium | reverse complement strand
GAAGGGTGAACCTGGTTGCTCACCATTGGAGACATAGCCTGTTGGCTGGATTTCGGTGAGGCTGTAGGTTCCAGGTGCCAGATTGGCGAACTGGTACCAGCCGTTGGCATCTGTGGTGGTGGTGGCGGTAACTGGATTGCCCAGAATGTCGGTGCCAGTCAGGGAGATGATCACACCCGCCAGTGGCAGGTCGCCCGCACCGGTGCCAAAGGTCCGGTTGCCATCCACATCGTGGTAAGTATAGCCGGAAAGAGCACTGGAATTCAGGGTAACCACCGATTGGTCGCTGTCAACCGTGGGCCGGCCGCCTTCGCGCGGCACGCTGCTGCCCTCCACGATGGCGGTGTTGAGGATCTGGTCCCCCGGTCGCACGGTTGTGGTGGGTAAACCCGTTACCCTGGCTTGGTAGGTGATGGTCACTATTTGGCCAAGGAGGATCTCGGAAATCAAAATACCAACCGTGGTATCACCGGGGGTATTACCGATCTGGACTTCCGCGGTCGAATCTGAAACCGTCACGCTGCCAACAATCAGGCTCAGGCCGATAGGTAGCAAATCGGTGACAATGTTCTGGAATGCGGCCGATGTGGATTGATTGGTGTGGCTGACAACCAGGGTGTAGGTGACGGTGTCGCCAGCATCCACCTGGGGACTGTCATTCGTTTTCTGGATGGACAGCCTAGGTTCAACCACATCGAAAGCAACCGAAGAAGACGGTTTATCCGGGTCACCATAATCCAGGGTTACCGAATTGATGACCACTGAGCCGCTGGCATTCACAGCCGGACCGGCGTCCAGTTTTCCAAAAACCAGGATCTCGATCAGATTGTTGCTTTCGTCATTGTCGCCCGGCACCGTCACGCTGCCAAAGTCAAAAGCGACCATGCCACCGGCATAACTGGCCGGGGAGCCGACAGACAAGCCGGCTGTATTGGTGATTCCCGCCCCAATGACATCCACCCGGGCACTATCGAAGGTCATGTTGCCTGCGGGGAAAGCATCTGCCACCAGAACGCGCTGGGTGCCTTCCACCAGTGTGACAGTCAATCGATAAGAGACGATCTCGCCGGGGGCGATATCCTCCTGACTGGGATTGAACTGGGATGACCCGGTTTGGGGCAGGGAAGATGCTGCAATGGTTTTGCCAATTGTCGGACGATTGACAGCGAACGAAGCAGTGGAACTCCCGTTGTAGTCATTCACACCACCGGAACCATCGCGCTGGCCATCTGTGGCGCCTGATACACCAGGGGTTACCGAACCCGTCGGATTGATGTTTGTGCCTGTGCCTGGCAGGGTTGTGTAGAGGATTTGGGCATTGTTGGTGACAATCTGGCCAGGGTTTACACCGTTCTGCACAACGGCGGTGTAGGTGATCTTCACCCCTTCGCCCGGCAGAAGTTTCAGCACCTCCACATCCAGTTTGCCTGAGGTTGACCGGTTGATATAGCTGGCAAAGCCGCTGACTTTCTCCACCTTCACTGAATTGGTATCGAGCAAAAGTTCAGCAGGAAGCAGGTCAGTCACCAGGATATTGTGGGCTGGCGCCACCAGGGAACCGGTGGCATTTACCACCAGCAGGGTGTATTCCACTCGGTCGCCGGCGTCCCCCGTGGCAGTGCCTGTGGTCTTGGCGATGCTGACAGAAGGTTCCATCACATCAATGATGGTCGGGTTGGAAGTGGTTCCTATCTGGGCACCGCCAGAAAAGATATCAAAGGTGTTGGCAAGGTTGGTCCCTGCCTGGTTGGCCGAAACATTCATTACCAGAGCGTTGAACTCAACAATCACATACTCTTTTAGGGTGCTGCTGGTGTCGGTATTGGTCAGGTTGCCGAAAGAGAAATAGACATCACTACCATTGCCATAGCTGTCGTTGTTGGTGCTGGCGCTGGAAGATACAGCGGAGTCAGGCAGAACAAATGTTGGCACAACTGAATTGGCATTCGACGCTGCAACCTGCGTTGCGGGGCTGGCAATTCCGCCCGTGAAGGCCGTGCCAGAGGCGGAAACAAGCGCCACCATGGCAGTGCCATCATTCAGAAACTGCATGCCCGCTGGCAGGTTGTCATGGAACTGCAGGTTGGTGGTTGCGCCTTGGGCGATCTCGAATGCCAGACGGTAGCGGGCTATTTCTCCAATGGCCACCTGGCTACCGGGTGTGTCCGCTTCTGAAGTGGAAATCAGGCTTTTGGTGGAACCGCTAGGCACCTGGATGCCGGCGCTGGAACTGTCCGCATAGTCGTTCAGCGTGCCGCCCACACCATCGGCCCCGGTGCGTTCGGTAGAGTTGGGGTTGTAGGTTGATCTTGCACCGGGATTGCCGTCCAGACTGGTCCATGTGGTGGTGGCTGTGTTGTTGATGAAACCACCCACCGGGACATAGGGCGCAAGAATCCCGTCAATGGTGATGGTGATAACCCGTTTGGAAACCAGGAAATCGAAATACCGAGGCACAGCGCCCGTGTTGCCGGGGTTGTATTCCAGGTGGTACCCGGTGGCCGCATCGCCGCCAATGGTCAGATAGTTTGCGGGCAGCATTCCATCCGAGTCGATTAGGGTGACCGTTGGTGAAAGAATCAGCGATCCAGAACCAGCCAGGAATGGCAGTGGATCGGTGATGTCGACTTCCCAGGCAGTAAACGCGGAAGGATTGTTGATGGCAATGGTGTAGCTGACCGGTTCGCTGCCCTCGCCTACCCCGCCGTTTCCGTTCACGGAAACGCTTTTCCGGATGTCCAGCGCCGGTTCCACCACGGTGATTTTTTGCGTTGGGGTGGATGTTTGGGAGAGCGTGTCTGTCGGATTGCTGGTGTTAGCATTGTTCCAGGTGGTTTTGATCGAGTTGCCCAATTGGGTGCCACTTTGGTTACCCACCACATTCAATACCACCGCCCGGTAGGTGATCTCCACGGTTTCCGCAACCGCGTTGTTGGTGTCGGTATTGGTGATGTTTCCGAAATCAAAAGTGACCGTATGTCCGTTGTTGGTAACCGTCGGGACCAACCTGGCGGCGGGAATGGACAAGCTGGAAG
Source organism: Chloroflexota bacterium (assembly GCA_003670675.1). GTDB lineage: Bacteria > Chloroflexota > Chloroflexia > Chloroflexales > Roseiflexaceae > UBA965. The sequence goes on along the minus strand of QWQY01000118.1, from coordinate 3,188 downwards.
ACGCGGTGGCTGTGACAATGTCAACAAAAGCCAGACCCGCGTCGAGCGTGTCAACCAGACGGACCGTGTTGGTGACGCCTTCCGGAATCGTCAGTTTTGCCGTGTAGGTGACCAGTTCGCCGATCACACCGCGGAACGCGCCCGTGGCGTTGAATTCGGTGCCCACCACCGTCTTGCTGGTGACTGGGCCGGACAGGGTGACCGTGGCAGTATCCGTGAAGTCGTTGGGCGTGTAATCCGGACCTGCCTCGACGGAGGCATAGTTGAACACGGTAGCGGTGTTCGTATAGGTTTTGCTGGCTTCCACAGTGGGATCAGCCACAAGATCGTATGTGACTAGGACAATGTTCTTGCCATTATTGATCGGGGTGCCATCCAAATTTTTCCCCGGGGCAATCGCGCCGATGGATGAACCATCAACCAGTTCAATGCCATCGTTGGGCCCTGTGCCAAAGAAGCCGGCACCCACACTTTTGTAGGGCAGTAGATTGCCGGCGCCGTCTGTCACACGCAAGTTCAGGCCCGCGCCGCCGGTGGGGGCGCTGAAGCCGGTTGGAATAGTGTCACGCAGGCGGACATCAAAGGCGCCCTTGGGACTTGATCCCTTGTTTTCGAGAGAAATCACAAAGGTTGCCAAATCGCTCGCATCCACTTTGCTGAGGTTGCTGTTCAGCGTTGAACCAAGATTGGCGGAAGTGATCGTCCCGGCGAAACGGGAGCCGGCAGTACCGGGTGCATTGAAAGTGACACCCGTGGGTGCCACTTGGGCGGGGCTGAATACCCCATTGCTGTTGCTGGTGGCAACAACTCCCTTTCGCACACCCAGCACCGAGGGCGTCAGAACCTGAACCTGGACCAGGGTATTGGCGGTGATGGCATTGTTGCCACTGTCAATCTGTGACTTTTCGAACTGATTGGTGAGGAACAATCTGTCCGCCATGGGTTCATCGGTGGCGGAAACAGTCACAAGCAGGTCGATGGTGGTGACATCATTGTCGGGGTCGTTGTGGTCCCCGTAATTCAGCTGGAATGAATTGGCAATGGCATCATGGCTAACTGTTGGAGTGATACCGATGATGCTGTGGAAGGTGTCCCCCGGAGCGTAACAAATGGTCCCGGCCACGGGTGCGGTGCTGCTGACAACCGGGCTAAAACGGGTCACCTCGGCCGCATGGAAAAGGGGCAGGGGGAGGTAATCGGTGACGTTCAAATTGGTAAAGCTGGAAAAAGCGAGGCTGGTGGTCAAACGGTAGGTGACCGTGTCGCCCGGAAGGATCTGGACCGGCAAGGTGAAGCTGGTGTTCCCGTTGACCGCATAAACAGTCTTGCTGTTGGGTAGCGAGACTATCCGGATTTCCTCGGCGGTTGTGTCGGTCACCGTGTTGGTTGTCGGTACGAGGTTGGCCACATTCAGGAGATCGCCCGTGATGCTGGCATGATTGACCAGCCAATCACCTGGAACCACCACATTGCTGCCGGATAGCTGGGCTTTTTGATAAGTGTTGTCAATCTTCGCGCGGAACCGGATGAACGCAATGGTGCCTGGATTGATGGCTGGATTCGATTGGGGTAGTGGGCCACCGGTGCCGCCATCAGGCACATTTCCGCCCAGTAGAATGCCATCCTGCCCATTGTTTTGCAGCAATTGGCTCACATTGAAAACCAGGAGGTCGGTCCCGCTGCTAGGGTTGGCAACCGCGCTGAAGGTATTGCCGCTGAAAAGCAGGTTCGAGGTAACGCCATGTTCCCGAAGTTCGAGTGTGGGCGTAAAAGAGCCATCAACGGACAATCCGTCGGGTAAAATGTCGCTCACAGCCAAGTTCTGGAAGGCGAAATAATCAGAAACCTGCACATGCAGGGTGTATTCAATGGTGTCACCCGGGGTGTATCCCAGGCTAGATTGATCATCCACAATCCTCACCGTCTTCTGGATGGCTAAAGACCGTTCAGTGAGTGTGTGGGTGGTATGGCTGTCAGAGGCGGATACTACATGGCGCGCCGCGTCACGCGTGTCGATGGGGGTCCAGTCGCCTTCAGCCTGGGCATTGTCCACGGCTGGCTGCGGTTGGCCGGTCACCGGGACCGTTGGTAAATTGGCGCTGTCGAAATAGGGCACATAAAAGCTGAAAGTCACGGTGGCGTCATCAATGCCAGTGGAGCCAGTGACCGAAGCCAGAGTTTCCAGCAGGGTGCCGCCGGGGATGGTGATGGAAGGCAGGCTGGAACTGGCGATGGCTCCGCCGGTGACCGAATCCACTTTCAAAAACTGCATGCTCGAATCGAGTATATCGCGTATCTGTAGATTGGTGAGCGTTTGGCCGTTGGCCACATCCACACGGAGTTTGTACTGCCTGGGAAAATTGGGTCCGGTGGCGGTCTCGTCTTCGGGGCCGATGTACTCTTTCAAAAGGCGGAACAATTCCGGGGTGACTGATGAACTGACTGCTGTACCAACAAGGGTGGGATCGGATTGGGGGTTATTCAAGGGGTCGTTGCCATATTGGAAACCACCTTGGGCGAGCAATGGGAGCGGGGTTCCCAAATCTGCCAGATTGCTGATGTTGAGAGCCACATCGATGGAGGCCACAGGCTGATCGTTGGTGAAACTTCCGAAGGGCAGTTGCAAAACCACCAACTGGTCGCCTTCCTTGAAATTTGCAGGCGGTTTGATCACCAGGGGTTTGCCGGTGGGGTCCACCGCATAGGGATGGTTGACACCCGCCGCAGTCAGGGTGATGACGGTCGAAGTGACAGGCAGACCCAGATAGGTGGCTGAGGCGAAGGTGATGCCGTCATCCACAGCAGTACCTACGCCATCGGCCCCGGTTTTGGGGACAAACAGATCGATATACGGTCCGTAGCCTGCATCTATCGGGCTGGTGTTGTCAAAGGTGAGAACCATATGGGTCTGTTCACCGATGAAACTGGTTGCAGGTGGATAAATCGCAACTTGATTGCGTGGAGCATCGGCCCAAACCGATGGGGGAGCCAGGGTGACCGTGGGAATGGCCGCAGGCACGGTGCGCGCTTCCAGCCTTTCGAGGCCAGGCAGAACCCTACCCGACCTTTTTGTTGTTTCTGGTGATGCGGGACCGCGCAGGCGGGAAAAAAAAGATCGAATTGCCATAGCTTTTTCCAAGTTTTCTCATGGTACGGATTTATATCTTGAATTGCATGGAGCCAATACT
>QWQY01000117.1 GCA_003670675.1 Chloroflexota bacterium | reverse complement strand
CTCTGCCAACAATTCGCGGACTTCTTGGGCCACATGGAGCAAGAAGTGGACGACTTGGTCGGGTGTGCCCGTGAATTTGGCGCGCAACTCGGGGCGCTGGGTGGCGACACCGACCGGACAATTGTTGCTGTGGCAGGTACGCGCCATGACGCACCCTTCGGCGACGAGGGCTGCGGTCCCAAACGAAACTTCGTCGGCGCCGAGCAACCCGGCCATGACGACATCGCGGCCCGTCTTGATACCGCCGTCGATGCGTACCCGCACGCGGCCACGCAGGCCATTGAGGACGAGGGTTTGTTGTGATTCGGCCAAACCGAGCTCCCAGTTGACGCCGGCGTGCTTGATGGACGATAACGGTGCGGCACCGGTACCACCCGAATGACCCGAGATATGGACCACCTCGGCGCCGCCCTTGGCAACGCCGGCGGCGATAGTGCCGACGCCCGCTTCGGCGACTAATTTGACCGAGATGTCTGCAGTGGGGCTGACCTGCTTGAGATCATAGATGAGCTGCGACAGGTCTTCGATGCTGTAGATATCGTGGTGCGGTGGCGGCGAGATAAGCGAGATACCGGGCATGGTGTGGCGTGTGCGGGCGATTTCTTCGGTGACTTTGGCAGCGGGGATTTGGCCGCCTTCGCCCGGTTTGGCGCCTTGGGCCATCTTGATCTGGAGTTCTTTAGCAGAGACGAGGTACCCGGGGGTCACGCCGAAGCGCCCCGAGGCGACCTGCTTGATGGTGCTGTTGCGTTCGTCGGTGTAGCGTTCTTCGCCCTCGCCGCCTTCTCCGCTGTTGGACAACCCGCCGAGTCTGTTCATGGCGATGGCCAGCGTCTCGTGGGCTTCGGCACTGGTCGACCCCAACGACATGGCAGCGGTCGAAAAGCGTTTGACGATTGCCTCGATAGGCTCGACGTCGTCAATGGGGACGGGTGCGCCGAGGGGTGCGACGGTCAACCAGTCGCGGATTTCGGTTTTGCGCTGGTGGACGAGCTCACGGTAGGTCTTGTAGGTTTCGAAATCGCCGCCATTGGCTGCCTTCTGGAGGGCATGGACGACCGATGGCGAGAATGCGTGAAATTCGCCGTCTTTTTTGAACTTGTAATACCCCGGATTGGCCAATGTGGTGCGCGATGCGACGAGTGGGAGACGACTGGCGAAGGCGGCGTCGTGCTGTTCGAGCACACGTGCTGCCAGTTCGCGCATATTGTGGCCGCCGATGCGGCTCGGCACGCCAGCGAAGCACAGCTCGGTCACGTCGTGACTGAGCCCAATTACCTCGAAGGTCTGCGCGCCGCAGTAGCTGTCGACCGTCGCGATGCCCATTTTGGACATCACCTTGAGTAGACCCTTTTCGAGGGCATGCACGAAGTGGTGTTCGGCTTCTTCGGCGAGTTCGGCTGGTGTCGCGGTGGATGGTGCGACCGCTTCGGCATCGGCTGCTTTTGAGCCCTTGACTTCTTGGCGTTCGACGGCGATGGCGCGTACCGAGGCGAGTGCCAACCAGGGGTTGACGGCTTCGGCGCCCATGCCGATGAGGCAGGCGAGTTGATGCACTTCGCGCATATCGCCGCTTTCGACCACGAGGCTGACCTGACGGCGTACACCGGCGTCGACGAGTGCGCGATGCACTGCACCGACAACCAGCAGACTGGGGATGGGTGCGCGGCGATCGTTGCAGGCACGGTCGCTGACAATCAAGATACGCTTGCCGGTGTGGGCAGCAGTGACGGCAGCCTGGCATACGCGGGAGATCGCAACAGTCAATTCGTAGGGACCGCTACTTGCCTTGAAGGTTGCATCGATGGTGGCACTCGCGAATGCCGGGTCTGCATGGGTGCGAATTGTCTGGAGGTGGCCGTCGCGCAACACGGGGCCCGACAGACGCAACAGATGGGCGTGTTGGGCAGTCTCTTCGAGCAAGTGGCCGCGGGCACCGAGGAGTGTCGCCATCGACATCACGAGTTCTTCGCGGATGGGGTCGATGGGCGGGTTGGTGACTTCGGCGAAGCGTTGCTTGACATAGTTATAGACGGGGCGGGCACGCTCAGCGAAAATCGACAGTGGGGTGTCGTCGCCCATCGATCCAACGGGTTCGAGCCCATCACGAGCCATCGGCCGCAACACGACCGAGAGTTCTTCGGCGGTGTAGCCGAATGCTTGCTGGAGCTCGCCCAACTGGGCTGCTTGGGCTTCTTTGTCGCCATCGATGGCTGCGATGTCGCCGGCCCGCGCAGATGATGCCGGCGCGAGGACGTGCATCTCTTGGGTGAGCCATTCGGCATAGGGGCGCCGGCTCGCCAGGGCAGACTTGATGGCGCTGTTTTCTTCGAAAATGCCGCGGCGCAGGTCGGCAGCAATCATTTGGCCCGGACCCACCTTGCCTTTGCGGATGATGCGGGACTCGTCAATCGGCACGGTGCCGACCTCAGAACCACAAATAATCATGCCGTCGTCGGTCTGTACAAAGCGTGCCGGGCGCAGCCCATTGCGGTCCAACGACAAGCCGACGGTCTGACCATCACAAAAGACCAGTGCTGCGGGGCCGTCCCACGGCTCGACCAAGCTTGAGTGGTACTGGTAGAATGCGCGCCACTGCGGGTCCATGTCTTTGATGCGTTCCCATGCCTCGGGGACGAGCATTGCCAGGCCGTGGCGGATGTCCCGACCGCCCATGACGACGAGCTCGAGCACGTTATCGAGCATGGCCGAGTCGCTCCCGCTCCGGTCGATGATGGGACCGGTGGTAGCCACGCGGGCACCCAGGTCAGAGCGCACGGGCACAGATTCGGCACCGTTCCAGCCGGCGTTGTGCCAGGCTGATTCGCGGGCTTGCATCCACATCACATTGCCGGTGAGCGTGTTGATTTCGCCGTTGTGCGAGAGCATGCGGAACGGCTGAGCACGCTCCCACGTTGGGAATGTGTTGGTCGAATAGCGCTGATGGAAGACAGCCACGGCAGTTTTGTAGAGTGGATTCCGCAAATCGGTGTAAAAATCCGGCAGGTGCTTGGCAGTTACCAGCCCCTTGTAGACAATTGTGCGGTGTGACAGCGAAGGGATTGCAAAGCCCGAATACCCGCGTTGTTGGCCGATGGCCTCCATGTCGCGGCGTAACAGGTAGAGGCTCCGTTCGTAGCGCTGTGCATCGACAACGGCAGTCTGCGGCACGATGTAGCACTGTTCGATGACAGGGCATGACAATGCTGCACGATCACCAAGAAACGCCGCGTCGGTGGGGACGGTGCGCCAGTGGATGATATTCAGATTCAGTTTGGTGGCCGCTGCCGCAAAAAGGGCGCGAATGGTTGTGCGAACTGACTCGTCGCGGGGCAAAAAAATCATACCAACGGCGATATGCGTGGTATCGACACTGATGTGGTAGGTGTTGAGTTCGTGCGCAACAAAGGCAGCGGGGATCTGCGTCAGAACGCCCGCACCGTCACCACTTTTGCCATCTGCCGCCACCGCACCACGATGCTCCATACTCGCCAACGACTGTAACGCCATCGCAAGCACATCGTGTTGCGGGTTATTGTTGAGGCGTGCCACAAAACCGATGCCGCAGGCATCGTGTTCGAATTGCGGGTCATAGAGTCCACGGGGTTGTGGGAGGCTAGATGGGGTCATGGTTGCTCCTTCGCTCAAACAAAGGGAAAAGAAAACCAGCACACCTCAACGCGGTGTCACTGGTGCATCATTGCATGTATTGGGGGGTGGTTTTATGGTACTGAAATGCACAATTTTTGTCAAGCAAAAACGTACCTTTCGATAACCGGTGTTTGTCTTTTTGTGAAGAGAAAAAGAGCAATTGAAGAGCGGTTGTCACGAAGTCTCAACGAATACCCCACATCCGACGTCATGAAGCACAGAACGGTGCATGACGCAGGATGTGGGTCGAGAACTCAGGACGAGTCCGTATCTTCAGGTGTTCGTTTCAACACCGCAGACACCGTGGGTGATTAGACGGTTGTGTAGGCAGATTCACCGTGTTGTGAGGCGTCGAGACCTTCGGTCTCTTCGGCTTCTGAGACACGGATTCCAATGGTGGCATCGATGATCCTGAGGAGCACAAAGGTCACGATACCTGCATAGGCTGCCACAACCAGGACAGCGACGATTTGGGTAATGAGCTGCTGTGGATTGCCATACAGCAAACCATCTGCGCCCGCGGCATTGACGGTTTTGGTGGCAAACACGCCGGTTAACAATGCGCCGACGATGCCGCCGACGCCGTGCACCCCAAAGACATCGAGTGCATCATCGACACGCCCACGGACCACGAACTCGGTCACCCAGAAGCAGACTGCGCCGGCACTGAGGCCGATGAAAATCGCAGCCATTGGCGTCACAAAACCTGCCGCAGGTGTGATCCCGACCAACCCAGCCACAGCACCAGCCGATGCCGCGAGTACGCTGGTCTTGCGGTGACGGATAAAACTCGCGGCCAACCATGCAAGCATCCCTGCTGCAGCGGCGACATGTGTGGTGACGAATGCGCTGGCTGCGAGTCCGTTTGCGCCCAATGAGCTACCGGCATTGAAGCCAAACCAGCCGAACCAGAGCAATCCGGTGCCCAAGAGCGTCAGCGTGGCGTTGTGCGGCTGCATGGAGTCTTTGCCGTACCCGAGGCGTTTGCCCAACACGAGTGCACAGACCAGCGCAGATACACCCGAGGTGATGTGGACGACGGTGCCGCCAGCGAAATCGAGTGCACCCATGGTCCGGATCCACCCACCCACGCCCCAGACCCAGTGAGCGACCGGTGCATAGACGAGTGTGGCCCATGCCAGCGCAAAAATCGCAAATGCCCCGAATCGTTTGCGCTCAGCAAACGCACCGGAAATAAGCGCAGGTGTGATGACGGCGAACATCATCTGAAAGACCATGAACGCAGCGTGTGGAATGGTTGCTGCATAATCGGCGTTTGGTTCGATCCCGACGCCTTGCAAACCAACCCAGTCGAGGTTGCCGATGAACCCACCGACGGTTGGTCCAAACGACAACGAATAGCCCCAGAGTGCCCACTGCACGCTGATGAGGGCGAGGATGAAAAAGCTGTGCATCAGCGTCGACAATACGTTTTTTTGGCGAACCAAGCCACCATAGAAGAACGCCAGACCGGGGGTCATCAACATCACCAGTGCAGAGGCGACGAGAACCCATACGGTATCAGCCCCGTTGATTGCATCCATGTGGTACCTCCTTGTGAAGAAAAGTGAATGCTATCGCCTGGTACCGACTGTTGTGCGTCATTGCATACAGCGAAACCACAAAAACCGAGTATGTCTGTTGAACGGTCTGCTGCAGTGCAGAACCGATACATCCATCGTCGAGATATTGGTTGTGTCAGTCGTTGGGGTGCGAGAGAAGGAGTGTGCGTCTTTGATTGCTCCGGGGCCAAACGGCCCCAGAGCGGTGGACAGATTTAGGCGTCGTAGTACATGAAGAATTCGTATGGGTGTGGGCGCAAGGCGATGTTGACGATGTCCTTCGAGCGCTTGATGTCGATGAAGGATTCGAGCAAGTCCTTGGTGAACACGCCGCCCTTGAGCAAGAACTCGTGGTCTTCTTCGAGTGCGGTCAGTGCCTCACCCAAGCTACCTGGCGTGCTCTTGATGTGTGACTTTTCTTCGGCCGACAGTTCGTAGATGTCGACGTTGAGTGCCTCGGGTGGCTCGACCTTGTTCTGGATGCCGTCGAGGCCTGCCATCATCATGGCTGCGAATGCCAAGTATGGGTTTGCGGTTGGGTCAGGGAAGCGTACTTCGACGCGACGTGCTTTGGGCGAGTCGGAGTAGGTTGGGATGCGGATGGCTGCCGAGCGGTTACGCACCGAGTAGACCAGGTTGATGGGTGCTTCGAAGCCTGGGACCAGACGGCGGTAGCTGTTGGTCGTTGGTGCACAGATGGCCAACAAGGCTGCTGCGTGCTTGAGCACACCACCGATGTACCAGCGTGCGGTGTCGGACAACAAGGCGTACTTATCCTTGTCGAAGAACAACGGCTTGCCGTCCTTCCACAAGCTCTGGTGGACGTGCATACCCGAACCGTTGTCACCGAACAATGGCTTCGGCATGAAGGTAGCCGACAAGCCGTGTTCTTTGGCGGTGGTGCGTACCACGTACTTGTACTTCTGGAGCTGGTCGGCCATCTTGAGCAGGGTGTCGAAGCGCATGTCGATTTCGCACTGGCCTGCAGTGGCGACTTCGTGGTGGTGCAGTTCGATGTCGATGCCGATGTCGGCCATTTTGAGGATCATCTCGGAGCGGATGTCCTGCAGGGTGTCGGT
>QWQY01000116.1 GCA_003670675.1 Chloroflexota bacterium | reverse complement strand
CAACAATAAGCCTGGATTGCTCGAAAGGGCTTTCGCAATCTGAACCCGCTGCAACATACCACCGCTGAATGTATTGGGATCATCATCGATGCGTTCGGGCGGGAGTTCGGTTTGGATCATCAGCTCGGTGATGCGTTCGCGGATACGCCCGATGTGACGCCAATTCGCGAGGAGCAATTTCTCGGCGACATTCCCACCCACACTAAACCGCATGTTGAGACCGAGCTCAGGTCGTTGATGGACGATACCGAGCCGATCATTTCGAAAATGTCTACGGGTGAAGCCATCCATGGTGACGAGATTCATAGCTGTTGAATCTTGGGTTGGTTCGCGGTACCAGATTTCGCCGACAGTCGGATTAATTGTCAGATTAATGAGCTGCATGAGTGTACTCTTGCCACTCCCACTTTCGCCGACGATGCCGAGTACTTCACCTTGGTAGAGTGTAAAACCTGCATTGACACACGCGTGTACCGTCTGACAGAATGGACATTGGCTCGAACCGTGGTCAGGGCCGGTCGACTCGGCACAGCGCGGGCATCCGAGGCCGTACCGTTTGGTCAAGCCTGTCACATTCAAGACCCACGAAGCTACATCTGTCATTCCTGTGCCTCCGTCCAACCCTGTGCCACCATTTGTTTGTCACAATAGCTTGCGTCAGAACAACTCGTCACCCAGTGCCCTGGCTCATCGGTCCCCGTACTCTTGACAAAATGCCCCGTCAAAAACGTGTTGGTCGCTCCGCAACGATGGCACCGTTGCCCTTCGGCATATTCAGTCTTGAAGCGAAAATCCTCGAATTCCAATGGCTCGACGGTGGTATACGGGGGAACTGCGTAGACACGCTTTTCACGCCCTGCACCAAACAGCGACAAGTGGTCTGCGTTGTGTAGTCGGAGCACATCCCAACGCGGAATGGGCGTTGTATCCATCATGTATCGGCCTGCGACGATGACCGGGTATTGTGTGGCGATGCGAATATCACCAGCCTTGATGACACTTTCGTACATGTAGACCCACATGCGTCCGTAGTCGGCTTCGCCGTGCATAACGGTGGCACGTTCGAGATTGGGTTCGACCCATCGCAACGGGTCGACCATGGGGACTTGCAGCACGAGGATCTGGTCTTCACGCATCTGTTCTTCGGGGATGCGGTGTCGCGTCTGGATGATAGTAGCGGCCTGTGTGTCGACCGTCGTGCTGACTCCCGTGGTGCGCGTCAACAAGCGCCGCAAATTCACCGCATTGACACTTTCATCATCGCCCTGGTCGATGACTTTGAGGGTGTCGCTGGCAGCAATGATGGCCATGGTGATCTGCAACCCGCCGGTGCCCCAGCCACGCCCAATGGGCAAATCGCGACTCGCAAACGGGACTTGGTGCCCGGGGAGAGCGACGGCTTTGAGCAATTGGCGGCGTACTTCGCGCTTAGAATCTTCGTCAATGAAGCCAAAGTTATAAATGTTGGTGTGTTGTTCTGTCACAACCGTTCCTTTGCCGTCGTTGCGTGGGCTGCATGCGGATTGAGTGCATCACTCTCTACGTGGTCGACTGCACGTTCAAGGACCTTGAGGTCAGCTTCGAACGTTACATAGTGGGGCAGCTTGTAGTGCGCCGTGAAGCCGCTTGCTTCTATTCCATCTGAATGGAGTAGGACAAACTCCTCGTTGGCTGCTGGTCCCGACTCACCGCTGAGGCCGTTGCGTTTTGCTTGGCTCAACACACTATCGAGAATGCCCATGCTCATTGCTTTGACTTCGCTGTGCCCGAACGTAAAGCCATATCCGAGTTGGAAGTACGGCCGTTCTTGGTTGTGCGCGACACTGTGCGCCTTCGAGACGATTTCGCACTCCGTCACAACGATTTCGCCAATGCAGACAGGCTCACCGGTGAGTGGGTGTGTGACCGCAATCGCAAGGGCGCCGAAACGCAGTTCTGCCAGCGTTGGATGTGCATCGCCATAGCCACGCACACTGCTATATGCATATGTCAACAGACAGCCTGTATCGGCCTGTGCCAGGCTCTGGAGCCGAGCGCTCCGCGGACAGGGGAAGGTCAGCGCGGTGCGGGTGATATCAAATGGTTCTGCGCCTTCGTCATCTCGGACAAATGGAACCATCTGTTCGGCGCGCATGTAATCGACAACTTTGGGGAAGTAGCCTGCGCGCTCGTCTGTGTCAGCATGCTGGGCAATTAGTGCGTCGTACTCTGCCAGGATGCGTTGGACGTCGGCTGTCGATTCATGCATCAAGAGCGTGTTGAGCATTCGAATCTGATAGTCGGTCGAAGGACCAAGCATCTGGCCACCGGGAATGTCTTTGAATGACGCCGAAATACGCCGCTGACAGCGAATATCTACCCCTCGAGCTGGTATCGTCGGCATGACGCGCTGGAGGGTCGAACGATAGGCCCGTAACAAGAAGCTCGCATCGATGCTGTCGCCTTCACTCTGTTTGAGTGCGAGTGCGGCCAAATTCGGTGCATACAACGCACCCTCGTTCATTGCTCGACCCACCGCAGCACGCATCTGATCACGAATCTGGTCAATCCCGATCGGGTCTGATGCGGCATGCAATCGCATGTATTCGACGAGGAGCTCTGCATTCAAGATGGCTTGCGTGCCACCACGTGCTGCTATATAACCCAAAAGAATCCTCCCAACGACTAGGACGTGCGGCTACGCACAATACGAGTACTCCGTGGCAAGCCGACACATTTGCCTGTTGCGTCAACCAAAAACACATCCACTCCGAGTGGGAAGGACGAACGCGATGCTTGGATGTATCCCATCTGTTCGGACGTTACGTTACTGATTCCCAATGCTGTGGTGGTTTGAATTCCCGGCCCCGACAGCTCCCATGTGCCGCTCTCAGAGAGGACATCAACGGCACAGAATGCCGTCGCGCTACGTTCGGGGAATGTCAGCGAACCATGCGACAACGACGGCAGGAGTGCAAGCGATGCAACGTCCCACAGACATGCAAATGCACTTTCGCTCGCGGCGGACCGACGTGCATTTGTGCGTAGATGGACCCACGCAGCTGCAGGATGGTGCTCTGCAACCCAGCCCCCTGCGGCTGCGAGCACCATGCTCGTTTCTTGATCGACAAGCGACATACATGCTGCCAAGCAGAACGGATTCGTCGTGCTCCCGGCAATCAAATCGGTCGGAACAGCGAGGAATTCTACGGACGGTAATTGCACAATCGTCCCTGGTCTTGACAGACAATCAAGGAGCAGTCGATACGTGGTGGTACAGAATACTTCGTACGCAGTAGGTGTACGGAATGCAGTGTTCATAGGCCTCTCAGAATGTATCAAAGGCGACTTTGGTGCTGTTGCTCGCAGCAAATTCGCGTTGGTGCTTCGTGGTCAGTGCACGTGCCAAATCGGCGACGGCATCAGTCATGTATGCACGATGGGGGCCATCGATGCGCCCGAGTGCGTCGAGGACTGCCAGTGCCGTCGCGTACTCTGGTTGGTCACCAATCACCATGCCGAACCCAAACACTCCATTGAGCTCGAGCCGTGTCTCGGTCACCAAAACTTCACCGCCGTTGAAGACGGTATCCGCGACACTTTCTTGAATGCGCAGCTGGACCATGGCAACCTTTGGCCCACTGAGCACCACCACAGACGGGTCTGAAACCATCGATAGTGCTTGCGCAGCCAATGCACACACGGTGGTGCTTGGACTACGACTCAATATCCCTGTCACCGAATCCCGCATGCCAACCTCTTTCTGTCCGCTCGCATATGTATGCGCAGGCATATCGACCACGTTCATCAACGATGCGTTTGGCGTGTTTGCAAGCGCGTCGCGATGAGTTCCATAATGACCGCAAAAATCAAAATTGCGTAGGTGAACGCACCCATTTCACGGATGTTGAGATAGAATCCGCTGGCCATGAACATATCGAAGCCGATACCTCCCGCCCCTGCAGCAGCGCCCATTGCAATCGCGGTAGAGAAGTTAATCTCGAAGCGCAGAAACGTCCACGAGATGAGCGCTGGCATGGCTGACGGGGTGACTACCTGGCCGACAATGTGCCACCAGTCAGCACCGCCCGCGCGCAGTGCTTCGATGCTCCCAGCATCCACGTCTTCGAACGACTCTGCGTATGCCTTGATGAGATATCCCGCAGAATGGAACGTCATGCCGAGCACAGCAGCCACGCTCCCCAATCCGGCCGATACGGCAAAAATCAGCACCCACAATACGGTCGGGATTGCACGGACGATGGCCGTAAATCCTTTGACCAGCACGCTCAACCAGACCGGGGCGATGTTGAGGGCACTTGCCAATGCCAAACCGAAACCAATCACTGCACCAAACACGGTGGTCAGAAACCCCAACCCAATCGTGACACCGAGTGACACAAGCAATTCGCTGACCGTCACGTTTGCCAGTGCTGGCCGAAAGAATAATGTCGCAGCGTTGTCTGCCAACATACTCCACGCGTCGGCCATGTTGACGCCGCCGGTTTCGAGGGCTGTAAACCCATACAGCGTGAGGACAAACAAGAGCACCACAATGAACCGCATAAGCGCAATGGAGCGGTCAAAGGGACGACGTGGGAGGGACATTTGGGTCGGAGGAGTCACTGCAACACCACCCTTCGGATTGCATTCGAGACCGATTCAATCAACAACACCGCTATAACGATGACGACAATGACCAAACTCGCAGCGTGATAATTCAAACTTTTGTAGTAGATATCAAACAGATTCCCGATCCCAGTACCGGTCAGGATGCCAACAAGCGTCGCGCTGCGGATGTTTGTTTCGATCATGAACAACGTCCAGCTTACAAACTGCGGCATACAGGTGGGAATGACGCTCTGCGTAATGACCGCACTCGGCGATGCACCTGTTGCACGCAACGCTTCGATGGTGTCTGCACTACTGAGATCGATTGTCTCCATGAGCATGCGCACCATAAACCCGAACGTGACAAAGAACAACGCGAGATACCCCGTAAACATGCTCTGTCCAAATGAAAACAATAGAATTAACGACCACGCCGAAACATCGACATTGCGGAACAGACTGGCGATCGCGCGACTCACAATACTGAACACCCAATGCGGCCGAGTAGCGTTGGCACCGAGGATAGCCACCAAAAATCCCACAAACGCTGCACACGTTGTTGCAGTGACTGCAGTGACAAGCGTTTCTTGCATTTTTGCGATAATTTTGGGAAGTCTTTTCAATGACTTTTCGTCAGGATAGAAATTTTCGCTACTCCATATCACTGCTTTGGGAATCGACTGAAATCCCTTGACAACATCGTATTCGGTGACTACTACAGCCACATACGATGCGATGAGAATACCAAGAAAGACCAGACCAACTGCGAGCCGTTGGCGCATCAAAAAATCGAAGCTACGCATGGAGTTCACCCTCTGCGAGCATCAAATCCTGCGCTTCACTGCCATAGATTTGTTGGATGATTTCGAGGGTCAACAACGATGGAGGACCATCAAAAACGACTTTGCCAGCATTCACACCGATGATGCGATGCGCGTATTCACGTGCTGCATGGACCTGGTGGAGATTGGCGACAACCGTTATCCCGAGCCGCTGATTGATATCACGCAGGGTGTCCATCACGATTTTGGCGGCGTTGGGGTCGAGCGACGCAATGGGTTCATCACAGAGCATCAGTGTGGGGTCTTGGATGAGTGCACGTGCAATACCCACTCGTTGCTTTTGCCCACCACTCAATTGACCGCATCGCTGATAGATTTGCTCCGAAAGGCCGACTGCTTGGAGCAATTCGTAGGCACGCATTTTTTCGGCATGTGAAAAAAGACCAAACGTACCACTCAATGAGGATTTGTAGCCGAGTCTGCCGTGGAGGACGTTTTCGATGACTGTTAGACGATTTACGAGATTGTAGTGCTGAAATATCATTCCCACAGTTCTGCGCAAGATACGCAGACCGCTGTTCGACACCTTGGTAACGTCTGTTCCATCGACAGATACGGTGCCTGACGTGACTGCAATCAAGCGATTGATGCATCGCAAGAGAGTCGACTTGCCTGCTCCAGACGGTCCGATGATGGCCACGAACTCGCCTTTTTCGATAGAAAATGACACTCCATCGAGCGCGAAGGAGCTGCCACCATATGATTTACGGACGTTTTCGACATGGAGCACTGGCATAGGTGTACCTCACTGTATAGATAGAACCCACCGCGGCTGTGCCGCGGTGGGTTTGTGGGAGATTACTTGGACAGTTCGCGAATCGGATCAAAGAATGAATCTTCGACGACGATGAAGCGCTCTTCTTTGGTCTTCTTGAAGAT
>QWQY01000115.1 GCA_003670675.1 Chloroflexota bacterium | reverse complement strand
TCCCATACCTCGCCACGGGGATGCTCACGATCCGGCTGCTGCACCAGAAAACCGCCGGGAATCGAATGCATCACAAGGTGCTGATCGGTTGCAATGCCAGCCGTTGATTGTACCAGGCGCCGTTGCTTTTTTTGCATCAACAACCCCAACGCATCAGGTGCAAAGTCCGGCGCAATGATGATCTCCGAAAAGATTTCATCGATTGCCTGCGCGAGTGCATAATCAATTGGCGCGTTCAAGGCAATAACCCCACCAAACGGTGCTTCGCGGTCTGTCGCAAATGCTTTGTGCCAAGCCTCAAGCCCCGTCGCCGCAACCGCTACCCCGCACGGGTTGGTGTGTTTGACGATCGCCAGTGCAACCCCTTCTTGTGGGTCAAATTCTTCGATGAGTTCTTGGACAGCACAAATATCGAGAATATTGATGTACGACAATTCTTTGCCATGTAGGACTCGAAATCGATTGTCGAACGACCCGTACAACGCACCGAGTTGATGGGGATTTTCGCCGTACCGCAACGTCCGCGTCTTGGGCGCAGTGGCCACGAGGACCGCTGGGAAGACTTCGTCGCGGCTGAGGTATGTCGCAATTGTCGCATCATATTGGGCAGTGTGTGCATATGCCTGCGCTGCCAATCCGCGGCGGACCTGCAGGCTCACCGACCCATTCGATAAGGCTGCCAGTACCATTGCGTAATCGTCAGGGGAGACAACCGGCATCACATCTGCGTGATTTTTGGCACTCGCACGAATCATCGCAGGGCCGCCGATATCGATCTGCTCTATTGCTTCGTCATCGGTAACCCCTGGTTTGGCGATGGTGGCCGCAAACGGGTAGAGGTTTACAACGACGATGTCGATCGGTACGATACCCAACTCGGCCAGCGTCTGCATGTGGGTGACGCGGTCACGTCGCGCCAGAATAGCTCCATGGACCGAGGGATGCAACGTTTTCACCCTACCATCGAGAATCTCGGGGAAGTTGGTGATCTCGCTAACACTCCGCACAGGGACACCCGCGGCTACGAGTGTTGCCTTGGTATTGCCGGTAGAAAAAAGCTCGACCCCAAGAGAGACAAGCCCTTGGGCGAATTCTACGATACCGCGCTTGTCCGAAACACTCAGCAATGCACGCATTATTATTCCTTTGTGGTCCGGCGCTTGCGGCGAGTCGGCGGTGTGGATTGTGCTTT
This sequence comes from Chloroflexota bacterium, assembly GCA_003670675.1. Lineage (GTDB taxonomy): Bacteria > Chloroflexota > Chloroflexia > Chloroflexales > Roseiflexaceae > UBA965. The sequence continues at coordinate 5,121 of QWQY01000115.1, read as the reverse complement.
TGGCGGTCGGCCCGTACGAATCATGCGGAGCGCAGTAACCAGCGCTTCGAGTGATTTGTCTGCCCATCCATAAATCGTCGGCCGACTCTTGTTCAGACCGGTCGCTATTTGGGTCACATTGGTACGGTATTCCGGATCAAATGTCGCCAGATGCACGCGAGCCGTCGCGACTATCTGCATGATTTCTTCGGGGGTGAGGTTAAGCTCTTCGATGAGCTTCTTCGCTCGACGATTCTGTTCGACGTTTTGCATAGTGGACTCCATACCCTGTCATGAACGGGATGACCGATGTACTAATTTATTGTACAATATGGTCATTTAGATATGCAAATAGATTGTAAATTGTTATCAGCACAGACACACTGTTTCGGTCGAGGGGAAATCTCATGCCAGAACACGAAGCAGGACGGCTGCGCCACCACGAAACACTATTGCAGATAAGCAGTGCGATGACCGCACAACTCGATATCACCTCGCTGTTGAGCTTTGTCATCGATGCAGCCGTCGAGTTATCAGCCGGCACCGCAGGGGTGATTGCACTGCGTGACGAATCAGGAACGTTGCATATACATGCCGCTGCACACATTCCTGCAGTACATTGGCATGCACTCGAACCATTCGTTGCTCACTTTCAAGACATCGGGTACAGCGCCACCGAAAACGACTTACAGGATTTGCGTCTCATCCTGGATATTTCTATCCGCCATGTCACCGCGCTCTCACTGCACTACCTCAACACAAATATCGGCTACATATTGGTCTTTCGATCTGCGGTGAATGTGGCTTTCAGCACTGATGACCAACACATTCTGAGCGCTTTTGCTGATCAAGCAGCCATTGCGGTCACCAATGCACGACTTTTTCAGACTTTGGTGCGCGAAAAGCAACATCTCGCCGCAATTGTTGAGCAAAGCATTGACGGTGTTATGATCCTTGATGGGCGATGGCGGATTAGTGCATTCAACCGTGCGATGGAGCACTTGACTGGGTGGGAGAGGAGCGAAGCGATTGGACGGCCATGTGCCGAAGTTGTCGGGATAGAAACACAACGTGGCGACAACTTGTGTCGCGTCGATTGTCCGTTACAACGGCCACATGTGGGCAGCACAGCCAACGCGGAAGGCTGGATTACTGCACGTGATGGACGCCGCAGATACATACAGAGTAGTTACACCATCCAACGAGATGCCGCTCATCACTTCCTCGGTGCGTTTGTCAATGTGCGCGATATCACGCAGCAACGCATAGAGTCAGAAACGCAGAATACATTCATCTCTGTGATTTCACATGAGCTCAAAACACCGGTGAGCATTATTCGCGCCTACGCCGAAACACTCGCCCGACCCGAAGTCACCTGGCGACCCGAACAAGTCCGTGAGAGCTTGCAGGTAATCATCGAAGAAGCAGATCGCTTAACCGACGAAATCAACTCGCTCTTGGATGTCTCTCGCTTTCAACTCAACGCAATGCCGCTGGAGCTATCGACGTGGTCCATCTATGAGTTGATCGAACAAACGTGCACACGCTTGGCACCGCAGGCAGCCCAACACGACATCACGTTTGAGCTGCGGATCCCACCCGAGTTCCCTTTGGTGATTGCGGATCGTAATCGGACACGATTGGTATGCGAAAACTTACTCACCAATGCGATAAAGTACAGCCCTGCAGGAGGGCCAGTGCGTATCAGTGCATCCAAAGACAGTGGAATGGCTATCATTACCGTGTCGGACCAGGGTGTTGGCGTCCCACCCGAAGATCAATCGCGTATTTTCGACCGCTTTTATCGGGTGGATAACCGATTACGCAGGGAACAGCAAGGGTTTGGCCTTGGGCTATACTTGGCACGCGCAATCGTCGAAGCACAGCATGGCCAAATCTGGGTCGAAAGCCGCGTCAACCACGGCTCGCGGTTTTCTTTTTCTGTGCCGTTGGCAGTCCCCAAAATTGCTGGCGAATCTGAGCATGTACCTGATATGATTATTGAACTTTCAAAGGATACAAACAATGACGGAACTCCGCGATAAACTGATCCTCCTCGTCGATGACGAATCCCGTTTGACGACGATGATGCGTATGAACCTCGAAACCGACGGGTTACGCGTCCATGTTGCGGCGTCGGGGCGTGAAGCGCTCGATGCACTGCGCGAGGAAATGCCCGATTTAATTTTGCTGGATGTGATGATGCCGAACATGGATGGCTTCGAGACATTACGGCGCATCCGATTAGCATCACACGTACCGGTGATTATGTTGACCGCGATGAATGAAGAAAATGACCGGATCCGAGGTCTTGAACTCGGCGCCGATGACTATGTCAACAAACCATTCAACTACCGTGAGGTACTCAGTCGCATTCGAGCAGTGTTGCGGCGCCACTATCTGCCGGCACCAGCGACCATGGGGCTCATTACGGTCGATGATCGGCTCACCATTGACTTTCAAAAACGGGAAGTGTTGATCAACGGCGAGCGCGTGAATCTGCGTCCAACCGAATATCGCCTGCTGTATCATCTGGTCCAACGCGCCGGTTATGTAGTAAACCACAACGATTTGTTGGCACGTGTCTGGGGACCCGAATATCACGACGAGACACACTATCTGCGACTGTATGTGACATATTTGCGCCAGAAGATCGAACGCGATCCTGCAAATCCGGTATACATTCTCACCGAACGGGGCGTTGGGTATCGATTTGCTGCGCTCCCGACACAAGGATAAGACGATGACAACACACGATGGCCATGCATATGTACAGGATGTAGACGACATTGATTTTGCGACAGCGGTAATCGACGCATCATTCGATCACCCAGTGGTCGTCGATTTTTGGGCTCCATGGTGCGGTCCGTGTCGCTCGCTCGGCCCAATCATGGAACGCCTCGCCACAGCAGCACATGGTGATTGGACATTAGCAAAGGTGAATGTCGACCAAAATCAAGCACTTGCACAACGCTTCAACGTCCAAGGGATCCCTGCGGTCAAAGCATTCGTAGACGGCAAACCAGTGGCAGAGTTTACCGGTGCACTGCCAGAATCACGGGTTGTGAGTTGGCTGGAGGGATTCGTTCAGGCAAAACCAGACGAAACCACCGCCGTGCTCGAAGCGCTCGCTGTGACCGATATTGTCGCAGCACAACGCGGTTATGCAGCATTATTGAGCACACAACCAACCAATGATACCGCCCGCCTTGCGTATGCACGATTGCTCATCATGCGCAACGACAGCACGGCAATCTCCGTGTTGCAGGAGGTCTCGGGCCCGCTCAAAGAGCAGGCCGCGGGCTGGATCAGTATTGCTGCGGCATCACAAGAGATTCATCCAAGCGAAGACCAGGATGCACATGCATATCGCGCAGCGCTCGATGTATTTATAGCGCAAGACTACCGCACCGGGCTCGATGGCATGTTGGCACTCGTCATCCGAGCGCGGGCCTGGAATGATGACGCTGCGCGCAAAACGTTTTTGGCCATGCTGCAGGCATTGGGTGCGACGCATCCGTTGGTTGCCCCGGCGCGCAAGGAACTCGCCGCGGCACTGTTTTAGTGTGAAGGTGCACACCCAACCGATCGATAGACCGCGGCCACACGTTCGATCATGCGTGGAGTGGTGTACTGTGCCAAATAATGTGCACGCGCATGTTGACTATAGAACGCACGCAATTCTGGTTCTGCGATGAGCCGATTGATGGCCACAGCGCATGCGTGGGCGTCATTTGGGGCAATGACGAACCCGGTATATTCGTGGACATTAATTACACTCGTTGCAGTGCCAATGTCGCAGCTGATTGCCGGGAGGCCTGCAGCGATTGCCTCGAGCAATGCCAGACCATACGCCTCGGACCGTAGGTTTGACGGAAAAACGAAACACACCGCGTTTTTCCGCAGCAGTGCAACGGTTGCCTGCGAACAATCACCGAGCCACACGATACGATCCGCGACCCCACATTCTGCTGCGAGCGTGCGGAGTGACGCCTCGGCAGGGCCTGTACCCACCAATACCAAACGAACCGGTGCAGGCACTTCGACCATCGCACGAATCGCCGTGTGTAATCCTTTGTAGTAGCGCATGCGCCCTACCCACAGCACGAATGGTGCGGCGATTAGCGGCACGTCTCCGTTTGGATTTTCCGGCAACTCTACGAGCGGATCATCAATCCCCAATGGGATAACCTGTACCCGTTCCAATACATCCTGCAACCAGGGCGACGTGTCTGCGTATTGTTTACTGCTCACACAAATAGCGCTGGCGTGTGCCAACGTCCAGCGCAGCAACGGTGCATACAAGCGGAGCAAACCGCGTTGTCGAATGACATCACTCTGGTAACTCACAATCAAGGGAATATGCGGCAACAGCAATGCAACCAGATCACCCGCCGGCCATGGCATTTGCAGATGTAGGATATCTGGGTTGAGCTTCGCTACCGTGCGTACGAGCGCAAAAGACCACGCATTTGAAGCAACATCAATGTGACGTGGGAGCCGTATCACCCGCACCCCATGCATGATTTCATCGCTTGCATGCATGCTCCCACGAGGCTGACAGACAACCACGGTAATCGTGAATCCCACTCGAACAAGCCCTTGGGCAAGGGTTTGCATATGGCCTTCAATCCCGCCGAGGACGGGGGCATAATCTTTGTAGAGATGAACAATATGCATCGCGACCGTTCTTTCTATCGACACCACCACCGCAAAGACCCGCGAAATCATGCTTTACTACATACTATGGTATAGTATGGCATACCAGATTTCGCGCCGATTGCGGCAGAAAAGAGGCTTATTCCTATGAACGGTCCCTCAATTGCACGACGTGTCGGTGAAATACTTGCATGGATAACAATCATCGGAGTGAGTATCTATTCGGTTATCACGTTGATAGGGATATTCACCGGAGGGCAGTCCAATACCGACATATCCCAGACTGCAACGCCCGATACAGCACTCGTTGACCCGGTGAGCACGCTGGTAATGGAGACTGCCATTGTATCAGGGACTGGTGCGATTCAGATTATCATCCCGACTACTGCTCCAAACCTCCCATCGAACCCCAAAGCGCCGGCACGTGCGACTGCCGCAGCAGCCAAACCGGTTGGGCTGACTGAAACACCGTATATTGTGCCT
>QWQY01000114.1 GCA_003670675.1 Chloroflexota bacterium | reverse complement strand
GGGTTTGGCGCACCCTCCAGCTGCGCGGGGCGTCCTGGGGTGCACGGCTTTTGGCGCCGTTGTACGCCTGGCAGATGCGTCAACGTGCCGCGCTCATCGCCCGTGCCGATTTGGTCATTGCCGTGTCGGCCCACATGGCCGCACGCGTGCGGGCAGTCGTACCGACGGCAAACGTGCACGCCGTGCCCAACATGGTCGATGTCGATGCCATTCAGGCGTGTGTCAGCACCCCACCGCGTGTGCAGGTACCGGCGCAGTATGTGCTGTTTGTGGGCAAGTTAAGCCCCAACAAAGGTGCCCAATACCTACCAGAGCTGATCCGCCGCATTCGTCCACCAGCCATCGTCATCGCCGGTGACGGCCCCCTCCAAGCAGCAATTGTGGCAGCAGCAGCAGACGCGGCAATCCCATGCGTGGTGCTGGATTGGGTCGACCATGACGATGTCTTGCGCCTGATGGCAGGGTGTCAGGCACTGTGGTTCCCGTCGTCGTGGGACGAGCCCCTCAGTCGCGTCTTGCTCGAAGCGCTGGCGTGTGGTGCACCCATCATTGCCATGCCTACGGGTGGGACGCCCGAGATCATCATCGATGGCACGACCGGCCTCCTTGCAACGACCCTGGATGCATTCGTTGGTGCAGCAGACAGACTCGCAGGCGACAGCGCACTCGCGGCGCAACTCCGCGCCAACAGTCTGCAGCATGCACGTCAAACCTACGCCCAAGATGTCGTCATCGCACGTATGTTGGCGCACTATGGTGCAATCGGAGCACAATCATGAGTGCACCCATCCGCGTTGCCATGTTGGCCCGTGTCGTCTACCCGCTCCACGGCTATGGCGGTATCGAGCGTCATGTCTACCATTTGACCACCCACCTCGCCCGCCTCGGCGTCGACATCACCCTCTACGTCCAACAGAGCGACGATGTATCCGGGCTCGCCCATTTGCGCACCCAAATGCGGGTAGAGACCATGCGCTACGACTACACCAGCCCGTTCTTGCGCCCCAATTCTATCGTCGGGCGGCAACTGAACTACCCGCGCTACACCCTCGCCCAAGGAGCGCTGGTGGGGCAGCGCGTCGCATCCGGGGCATACGACATTGTGCACACGCAAGGACTGTGCGCCTATGGGTATGCCGTCGCGCGGGCTGCAGATGCGCGCCTGCGAGCGGTGCCGTTTTTTGCGAATCCGCACGGCCTCGAAGAATACCGAACGCCCGATTGGCGCAAACGGCTGGCATATATCCCGTTCCGCGCGATGTACAGCCACGGCCATCGCCAGGCAGATTACACCATCGCCACCGATGCCTGTACTGCGCCCGATCTGCCGATCTATTTGGGCGTCGATGCAGCCAAGGTCGTCGTCATCCCCAGTGCGATTGATAGTAGCGAAAACCTTGCCCCGGTGACCCCGACGCAGACCCATGCAATGCGCACCAGATACGCCCCGCACGACGACATGGTGATGCTGAGCGTCAGTCGCCTCGAGCGCAACAAAGGCTACCATCTGTACGCAGAGGCGTTGGCGCGGGCTGCCCGCGCTGGATTGCTGCCCGAGCGCTGGCGCTGGATTTTGGTCGGCAGCGGCAAAGAACGCTCTGCGCTCGAGGCACAGGTACAGCAGCTCGGCATCGCTGCACACGTCACGTTTGCAGGTCGGGTCGGCGACGACGACCTGCAGAATCTCTACGCAGCAGCCGATATGTTTGTGCACCCAACACTCTACGAAGGCTCGTCGTTGGTGACCCTCGAGGCGATGATCCATCGCTTACCCGTGTTGGCTACCGCTGCAGGCGGGATCCCCGACAAAGTCTTTACAGGGGTCAATGGTATACTCGTCTCACCTGGGAGTGCCATAGCGCTCTACGATGGACTGCGCGAGATACTGACTGCCCGCCAGCGTTGGCCCGAATGGGGGGCAGCAGGCGCCGCAATCGTCGTGCAGACCTTTGACTGGCCAGTAGTGGCACGGCAGAATCTCACAGTCTATACCCAGGCGCTTGACGCACACGCACGCCCGTAGGAGGCTCTCATGCATGTCATGCCCCTGCATCTGTCGATTGGGATCGACGAACACAATGCGTTTGTGCTGTATGCGTTCTGTGAACCCCAGAATCTCGTTTTGCCCATCCAAATTCCCGAGCGATTGATCGATATCGGTACCCGACTGCTCGGGTCGCCGACACCGGTATATTATGACGACCCACACGAACTCGGGCGTGAGCTCGGCTCCGTGCTGTACCCGATAGAAGTCCAAGACCTGATGGAACGTACCGCCGCTCTCGCCCTCCGGAGCAAGCGACGCGTGCAGATCCAACTCCAGATCGCCGTGCCCGAACTCGCCGCTCTCCCGTGGGAGTGGGCCACGATTGCTACCAGTCAACCATGGGCACCGGCGCGGTCCGACGACTTCCCGGTGGTCCGACATTCTGCGGTCGCCAGTCCAGCCCCAACCATTGTCGTCGATGGACCGTTGCGTGTGTTAGTCTGTGTCGGCGAAGCCGATAGTGATGCGCTCCGGCTGTTGCATTCGTTGTTGTCGGTTGAAATCGCGCAGCAACGCATCAGCATCGATGTTGTCGTTGTCTCTACCAGCACCGACATCGACGTGGCGCTCCGCCGCAATCCTCCGCAAATCATCCACTTCGTCGCGGCGGTCAGCCTCGACGCGGACCAGGTCGTCACCATGCACTACGACACGTCCATCGACATCGACGAACTCCAAGATATGCTCCAGCACTACCCAAGCATTGGCATGGTTGTGATTACCCCTGTTGGACCGCAGAGTGCGCAGTTGCTGGCATTCCCACAGATCTACGCCGCACTGCTGCTCAATCGGACGCTGGTGACGGCGATTGCGTTTGGCGGTATGTGCCGTCCCGATGTGATTACCCGCTATGCAGCTACCTGCTACAACGCTATCCTCGACGGGACCCCTATTGATTTGGCGGTGACCCGTGCCCGTCGCGTCCTCGGCAATATCGACATCGACCCGCTCTGGGGCTACCCCCAACTGCGCATGGTCCCCGGCGCAGAGCATCTGTTTGTACGTGCTCCTGTGGCAGCCCAGGCAGATTGGCTCCGTTCGGCGGGGCTGGTGGTGCTGGTGGTATGTCTGCTGGTAACGGTGACAATCCTCGGCCGATACCTGGGGGGCGGGACCCTGCCACGCTTTATCCAATCGATGCTCCCCTAATTCAGTAGCACAGAGGCCGACATGCACCCTTTTCGTTCGCTCCCGTCTGTTGATGCTCTGGTGACGACCGTTCTCCCACTCACCACGGCCCCCCGGAGCGTGGTAGTCAGTATGAGTCGAACCGTCCTCTCAGACATCCGCGCCAAGGGTGATGTGCCCGATGCAGCGACCTGCGTTGCGCGCGTTGTAGACGCGCTCGAACAGTTGTGCACACCGACGCTCCGGCCGGTCCTCAACGGCACTGGGGTCCTCTTGCAGACCAATCTCGGGCGGGCACCGCTGAGTGGAGCGGCACGTACCGCCATGCAGGCGGCCGCAGGATCCGCATCGATCGAATACGACCTCGCACGTGGCAGCCGCGGTGAACGCAACCGCCATTTGTCGCCGCTGTTGGCACATTTGACTGGCGCCGAAGGCGGCATTGCCGTCAACAACACCGCCGCTGCAGTGCTGTTGATCCTCACTGCGTTGGCTGCCGGGCGTGAAGTGATTGTGTCGCGCGGCGAGGCCGTCGAAATCGGTGGCGGTTTTCGCATCCCTGATGTGCTCCGCCAAAGCGGCGCCACGTTGGTCGAAGTCGGCACGACCAATCGTACCTATGTGCGTGACTACGAGGCCGCAATCAACGAACGCACGGCGCTGATTTTGTGCGTCCACACCAGTAACTTCCGGCAACTCGGATTTGTGCACACACCCGACAAACGCGAATTGGCAGATCTGGCGCATCGGCATGGGATATTGCTGGTCGATGACGTCGGCAGCGGATCACTCATCGATGTCACAACGTATGGGTTGACCGCCGAACCGCGTGTGCCCGAAAACGTTGATGCAGGAGCGGATCTGGTCTGCTTCAGCGGCGACAAGCTCCTCGGCGGCCCGCAAGCGGGACTCATTGTCGGCAAAAACAGCGTCCTCCAACGCCTCGCCAAACACCCGTTGATGCGCGCAGTGCGCCTCGACAAAATCGCCATTGCTGGGATACATGCGACGTTGCTTGCCTATGTCATGCAACATGCCGAAGCCGAAATCCCCATCTGGCAGATGATCAGCAGCCCTTTGAACTCCCTGGCAGAGCGCGCACACCTGCTCCAAAAACACCTCGGTGCTCCGTGGGAAGTCCGCCCAACAACCAGCACCATCGGCGGCGGCGCGCTGCCAACCGACACACTCCCATCGTGGGCCATCGTCTTGCCCTGTGCACAACCCGATACGGTGGCAGCACACGCGCGTCGGCTCGCGCCAGCACTCGTCGGGCGGGTCCAAGGCCATGCCTTTTGGATAGATCTGCGCTCGATACTCCCATCCGACGACCCGTTGATATTGGACGCTTGTCGGCACCTTGCCTCTGATACGGATGCTATTTGAATCGATGCAGCTCGACATTCAAAAAAACGACTGTGTGTAGTAAATGCCGTATTGGTATGCTATAATTCCACAACAATTCTGTGATATGCGATGGTCATGAATATATTCTCGCGACCCTTCGGATGGTACTGGTACGCACTTCTGCTCACCCTGTGGCTGTGTAATTATGCAGTCGTGCAAGGTGACGGCGGTGTATGGCAGATAAATGCATCGAGCACCACCATTGCGAACTACAGTACGGGGGTTGGCGAACGCGAGTATTCCGAATTTTTCGGCGAAACCATATGGTTCCGTCACATCAAGCGCCTCGGGGCGCTCCCCATCCCAAACACTGTCGAACCGCGTGTCGTCGACATGCAAATCATCACACGCGCCGAAGACCCGCCGGCTACCATCACCCTCCGTTCCGCTGCGCATACCATCCCCCTCCCCACGACACCACACCACTACCACATCCACCTATATATCCCAGCAGAGACGCAATACACCGTTGAGTGCAACAACCGCGACGTGCAAGTTGCGTATCTCCAAAACATCTGTATGGCGTTTGTCAGCGCACGGGGCGAGCAGCCACTCCCTGGACGAAGCGATGTGGATATCGGCTACATCATCCCTATCCTCGCCTGGATGGGGTTGGTGGTCGTTGCATTGCATGCCAGCCGTGCTCCGAGCACCACCTCGTGGGTGCTGGTATCCGTGGCCGGCGCAATGGTCTTGATGCTCCTCGAAAAGTACAACCTGCAGATAGTGAGCTGGCGCTACGGGATCCTGAATCTATTTGGCGGGGCGATGATCATCATCTGGGGGAGCGAGCGTCTCAGATTCCGGATACGGCAAACGGTCATTCTCTTGGTCGTCGCACTCGTGCTCAAGATTGCTGGATCGATTGCGCCGGGCGCGCCGTTAATAGACGTCCCACTGCATGCCCAACAGCTCGAGAATGTAATGGTCGGCAACCTGTATTTGCAGAATTCCGGGACCCTCAACCCGGTCGCAGGCAACAAAGCCATTACGCAGACCTATCCATACCCACCTGCAATCTACCTGTTGATAGCGCCGATAGCGTTGTTATTCCAACCGCCGTTCAGCCTCAATGCGGTGGTCAGTATATCGACTATGCTGCTCGATGCGCTCTTTGTGGTGGGGCTGATTTGGTTGGTGCACACGAATCGCCTGTCGCACCGGGTCGCGGTACTCACCAGCATGGTATATCTGTTTTTTCCACAATCCTATGTCCTGCAAAATTACCCCAATACCGCCCAAGCACTTGCACAGGCTGCAGGCTGGATTTTTTTGTTGGTCGCCGCTGCCAACCCACGCCCACAGGGGCTCAATCAGCGCATTGGGCTGAGCATGCTCGCGTTATTGAGTGTTGCCGGACACTTTGGCGTGTTCATCACGATGACCTTGGTGCAGGCATGCGCGTTTGTTTTGGGAGGGTTGCGCCGCACGGCTATCTACTGGATCATTACAGGTGCGTTCGTCTCTGCGCTGTACTACAGTCAGTATGTAGCCCTCATCCTTGATCAAGTCAATCGTTTGGACAGCCAGGTACAGCTCTCTTGGGTGCAGGATTTCGCACTCCTCTGGCAAAAAGGGATCAATGATCATTACAGCGGAGTGGTCTTTGTGGTCGCAACGCTCGCCATCGGACTCACAACCCTGCGGACCCGACCGCTGCTCCGTCAGCTGTGGTGGTCAGCCTATGCCACAGCAATCATGCTCGGGGTCTTGCGCATTGGCTTCGACATCAACCCGACACGGTTTGTGATCATGCTTTCACCGCTCGTCG
>QWQY01000113.1 GCA_003670675.1 Chloroflexota bacterium | reverse complement strand
CCACGAATGACTGATGGTTGGATACAAACGCGCTATGGAATGCCCTCGTGCGTGAGGAAGAATGAAAACAGAAAAAGGGTGCGAGGCCATTGCCTCACACCCTTCTGCGTCGGCCTATCGGTTGTGGACTAATACCAGAACAACGGTTTGCCGAGGAAGTCTTTGACTTTGGCCTTGTAGTTTTCTGAGTCGTAAAACTGCTCGGTGTCGACCCGCTTGACGCCCTGCAATGGGGTGTCAGCAGGAACAGTGGTGTAGACGCCATTTTGGATGGCGACCATCAAGCCACTGTGCCCCTTGAGGAGCTGATCAACGGCCATGTTCCCATACGAGAAGCCCGCCATGCGGTCGATGGCATCAGGTGCACCTGAACGCATCAGATAGCCGACTGTTTGGTTGACGATGTCGAAGCCGGTGATTTTTTTGATTGCATCGCCGGTAATCTGACCAATGCCGCCAAGCTTCTTGTGGCCGTAGGCGTCTTCTTCGCCGTATTCCATTGCTTGACCATCGATCATGTGCGCACCTTCGGACATGACCATGATGGCGTAGTTCGACGGGTTGCGCTTCTTGTCGGCGACCAACTGGTGGGACAGTCGTTCGATGTCGAAGGGGACTTCGGCGATGACACTGCGATCGGCATCGGCCAAGAACCCAGCAACTAGAGCGGTCTCACCACAATTGCGGCCAAACAGCTCTACCACTGCGATGCGCTCGTGTGAACCGGTCGGGGTACGCAGTGCATTGATGAACTCGACCGAACGGGTAATTGCCGTCGAAAAACCCAAACAGTAGTCTGTGCCAAAGACGTCGTTATCCATGGTCTTGGGGATGGCAATGACGCGTACCCCTTCTTGATGCATGCGTACGGCATACGACAGGGTATCGTCACCGCCAATAGGGATCAGCGTGTCGATGCCGAGGTGTTCGAGCACTTTGAGGACATGTGCTGTTGCATCGGCGGTGTTTTTGGGCCCACTATGCGTGAAGCGCCCTTTGAGGAAATCCGGCATCATCTTTTCGGAGACGCGTTGTGGATTGGTGCGTGAAGAGTGCAACGTCGTCCCGCCGTACCGGTCAATGGTGCGGACATGCAATGGGGTCAGCGGTGCAGCCCATTCTTCGTTGCCTTCGGGGTTTTCCAAATTATAGTTGAGCAACCCGCCCCAACCGCGCTTGATGCCAATGACTTCAACGCCGGCATCTGCGCAACGATTGACGACGGCTTTGATTGCTGGGTTCAACCCTGGGACGTCGCCGCCACCGGTCAAAATACCTACTCGCACAATTGACCTCCATCACTCAATACGACTTCTATGCGGACTACTCAAAAGACTGAGCAGAAATCCCAATCAGGAAAAAAGCGCCGGGTCGCGAATACGTGTCATACGTAGATGCGCGAGCGCCGGCGCTCATTTGTGCAATTTTCAGACGAATGGTTTAGCCGCCACCCGCACCGAAACCCATAATACCACCCTTTGTCATCGCATGCACATCGAGCAGCTCGTCGATGCGTTCTGCACTGAGGAGCCCCTTTTCGATCACGACTTCTTTGATGGTCTTGCCTGTTGCCATGGATTCTTTGGCAACCGCAGCACCATTTGCGTAGCCGATTTCGCGGTTAAGGGCGGTCACGAGAATGGCATTTTTGGCCAGCCAACCCGAGGCTTTTTCGCGGTTGGCGGTCAAGCCGACGACACATTTGGTGGTGAAAGCGTTCATTGCACCAATCATGACGTGCATCATCTCGAACAGATTGTGGGCAATGATGGGCATCATGACGTTCAATTCGAGCTGACCGGCCTGTGCTGCCAAGGTAACCGTGTGGTCGCATCCCTGGACATGGAAGCAAGCCATGTTGAGCATTTCGGCCAGAACGGGATTGATTTTGCCAGGCATGATGCTCGACCCGGGTTGTACCGCAGGCAAACGCAGTTCATCGAAGCCCGTCGCTGGGCCAGATGCAAGCAGACGGAAGTCGTTGGCGATGCGGGTCAGTGTGACACACAGTGTGCGGATGGCGCTCGAAAAGTCCGCGGCATCGGCCATGTTTTGCATCGACTCAAACAAGTTGCCCGAGCTCCGCAGATCTTGCCCGAGCAAGCGGCTCAGTGTGGTCACCATGCGTGGGTGGTATTCGGCGTGCGCGTTGAGTCCCGACCCAGTTGCGGTGCCTCCGATACCCAAGCGGCGCATGCGGGCGGCAGCAGTAGCCACACGTTCGCGGTCATTGCGGACCGCCAGTGCATATGCGCCGAATTCTTGACCCATGGTGACCGGTACCGCGTCCTGGAGGTGTGTGCGGCCGGACTTCACCACATCGGCGAATTCGATTGCCTTCTGGTCAAGGGCATCAGCGAGACCGTCGATGGCCGCTAACAACTCGTTGACGCGCCACAGTGCGCCTAATCGGATCGCGGTAGGGATGGTATCGTTGGTGCTCTGCGCCATATTGACGTGATCGTTGGGGTTGACCGGCTTCTTGGCATCCTCGAGGCTATAGCCGAGGATTTGGTTGGCGCGGTTCGCCAGGACCTCGTTCAGGTTCATGTTGTGGCTGGTCCCGGCACCGGCCTGGAACGGATCGACGACGAACTGTTCGCTGTGTTGGCCGGCAATTACTTCGTCGGCGGCGGCAATGATTGCAGTAGCGGCGCTGGCATCGAGCAACCCGAGATCGCGGTTGACTTCGGCAGCGGCACGTTTGATGACGGCCATTGCCCACACAAATGCAGGGTATGGTCGCAATCCACTCACGGGGAAGTTGTGTACGGCACGTTGTGTCTGTGCGCCATACAAGGCACTCGCTGGTACTTGGACCTCACCCAGAGAGTCTTTTTCGATTCGAAATCCTTGCGTCATCGTTACATTTCCCTTATGCTGACGGCACACCAGCCTGGCGTGTCGCAACGTTCGCGCGCCATAGTAGCACGAATCACCCGTTTCGTCGAACGGAACCGTAGGGGGAGCTTTGATGAGTATCCAAACCGTTGCCGTGGTCGGTTGTGGGGTCATGGGTGCGGGCATCGCGCAGGTCGTTGCAGCAGCCGGGTACCGTACCATCGTCTGTGAGCAACTCGATGCGCCGCTCCAACGCGGACTTGCCCGGATCAGCGATGGCTATGCTCGTTCGGTCAAAAAAGGCAGTATGACGACCGAGCAGGCAGATGCCGCCTATGCCCGTCTCGTGCCGACCCTCGATCGTCAGGCGTTGGCGCAGGCAGATGTCGTTATTGAGGCTATTGCAGAAGTAGCTGAACTCAAATACGAACTCTTTCGCGCACTCGATAGTATTTGTAAACCTGCGACTATTTTTGCGTCGAATACATCATCCATCCCCATCCATCTGATTGCACAGGCGACCACACGCCCTGATCGGGTCGCTGGGTTTCATTTTTTTAACCCGGTACCGTTGATGCAACTCATCGAGCTCGTGTCGACCCCGTTCACCAGCACGGCAACGCAGGACGCTTTGCGACAGATGGGCACTACACTCAACAAAACCGTGGTTGCGGTCAAAGACGAGAGCGGCTTTATTGTGAATCGGTTGTTGATCCCGTACCTGTTTGAAGCAGTGCGCCTGCTCGATGCAGGGGTGGCAGACCGCGATGCCATTGATACCGCAATGAAACTCGGCTGTGGGTATCCAATGGGTCCGTTGCAGCTCCTCGATGTGATAGGCCTTGACACCGCGGTATCTATCGGTGATGTGCTGGCACGCGAGCTGGCAGACGAACGCTTGGCTGCACCACAACGGTTGCGAGCCATGGTTGCCAATGGCCAACTCGGTCGGAAATCCGGCGGAGGGTTTTATCCGCTGGCATGATGATTTTGCAGGATTACATATCTCATAGGCAAAAGGAGCAACCGCATGAGTCTCTGGACACGAACGAATGTCGATGGTGTTGTGACGTTGACCATCAACAATCCACCCGTCAACGCGTTGAGTATGGCGGCTGTGGCTGAGTTAGCTGAATCTTTGGCACACATTGCGCAGGATCATCCCAAGGCAGTTATCATCACGGGTCATGGCGACCGCGCGTTTGTCGCAGGCGCGAACATCAAAGAAATCAACGCACTGCCCGATGTCAACGCAGGAGCAGCATTTGGCGAAGTCATGCTGCGCCTCGCAGCAACCATTCGCAACGCTGCGTTCCCCGTGATTGCGGCGATCAACGGAGTTGCCTACGGCGGTGGGTGCGAGCTCGCGCTCATGTGCGATCTGCGTGTTGCCAGCTCGACCGCACGGTTGGCGTTGCCCGAAGTGACGCTTGGCCTGATGCCGGGCTGGGGCGGGAGTGTGCGCGTTACCCGCCGTGCCGGCACGAGCACTGCGTTGTTGATGGCGTTGACCGGCGATCCGATTGACGCAGATAACTGCCTGCGTTTGGGGCTCGTCGACATCGTCACCCAACCTGCCGAATTACATGCCACTGCGACGACTTTGGCACTCCGCATCGGTTCGATGTCGGCTAGTGTGGTTGCAACCATCAAGCGCACCATCTATGCGGGTGCGGACCAGCCCCTCGAGGATGCACTCGCTGCTGAGTGTGCGACGTTTGCCCAAATCGTGGTTGCGCCGGATGCAAAAGAAGGTACAGACGCGTTTTTGAACAAACGTGCACCACAGTGGAAAACATCATAAACCCGATAGGTGTGCCGTTGGCGGGCGGCGGTGAGCAATGCCTGGCGACATTTCTCGACCGCCCCAATCGCTTTGTGGCAGTCGTACAGCTCGCAGATGGCACGATCACCAAGGCACATATCGCCGATCGTGGCAGGCTTGTCGAGACCCTCCAACCGGGGGTGTGTATCTGCCTAGTCGCACGCCCCGGCGAAAAACGCGCAACCCAATGGCAAGCCGCTGCTGCCCAACGTGCCAATGGCAGTTGGGCATCGCTGGACACCTTGTTGCCCAATCGTCTGATGAAGCGCGTGCTAGCAGCCCACCTCATCCCCGAACTCCCTGTGTATACCGACGTGCGGAGCGAAGTGAACGTCGGCGCGAGTCGCTTTGACTTTGTCCTCACAGGAGGGCCACAAGATATTATTCTCGAGGTCAAATCGGCGGGGAGACTCCACCCAGACGCTATGTCTGCATTGGTTCCCGATGCCCCGAGTAGTCGTGCTGCTCGGCATGTAGACGAGCTCGCTACACTCGCAAGTCAGGGTCAACCGACCGTGCTGGTTGTCGTTGCGCAAGCGACGGTGACACGTACCGCGATTGATGGCGATATCGACCCGGTCCTTGCGAGCGCAGTCAGTAATGCACATGCAGCCGGCGTCCACGTGGTCGGTGTTTCTGCGCGCTTTGACCGAAATGGGTTATACTTTGAACATACCGTTCCGTGCATAATTCATCATTCACCGAATCCCTGACAACCGCGCAGAGGAGGCTGATATGTTTGCTGGCAATACCGAACAACGGAGTTGGTATTATTTCGACTGGGCTGTTTCGGCGTATTCGACGACCGTCATCGCGGTGTTTTTGGGACCATACTTGACGAGTATCGCCAACGCAGCTGCCGAAGGCACTGCGGGGATGTTGTACCCATTTGGACCGAATATCCCAATTGCCGCAGGGTCGCTGTTTGCCTACGTCACGTCGCTGTCGGTGTTTTTGCAGGTGTTCTTTCTGCCCATACTCGGTGCTGTCGCAGACTACACGACGTTGAAGCGCCGGATGATGGGTATCTTTGCCTATATCTGCACCATTGCCGTCATCCTTTTGTATTTTTTACAAGGCACGAATTATCTCTACGGAGCCGTCCTGTACCTGATTGCAAATTTGACGTTCGGGGCCTCTATGGTGTTCTACAATGCGTTCCTGCCCGAAATCGCCGCACCGGATGAGCGTGATGCCATCTCGTCGCGGGGCTTTGCGTTTGGCTACTTGGGTGGGGGCTTGCTGTTGCTGCTCAACCTCGTGCTCTTTACCATGCATGATACCTTTGGCATTGATGGCGGGATGGCAGTACGGATTTGTCTTGCGTCTGCGGGCGTCTGGATGGCTATTTTCTTGCGCATCCCGCTAACGCGCCTTCGGGTAGGGAACCCCGCCAAGGAACTGGCACAAGGGCAGTCTGTGTTGAGTGCGGGCTTTCGTCAGCTGCGCGAAACCATCAAAAACGCAGGACAGTACCCGCAAACACTGCTCTTTTTGGCGGCCTACCTGCTCTACAATGATGGTGTCCAGACGGTCATCTCGTTGTCTTCGCAGTTCGGCACCGAAGAACTGGGCATGGAGTCTCAGACCCTGATCATCACCATTCTGATGGTGCAGTTTGTGGCGTGGTTTGGGGCGTTGGCGTTCAGCCGTGTTGCCAAAATGACGGGTGCCAAACGTGCGATTATTGTGAGCCTCTTGGTCTGGACCGGGCTGACTTTTGTCACGTACTTTATGGCCAAGGGCAATGTTATGCAGTTCCTCGGATTGGGTGCAGGAATTGCCATT
>QWQY01000112.1 GCA_003670675.1 Chloroflexota bacterium | reverse complement strand
TGTCGCGGTCTCGGTCACAATGGTGACGGCACTGGTCGAGAGTAACGCACTAAGGGTGTCAATGTCACTGGTCAAGCGCATGACCAGATCACCCACGGGGTTCTTCAGAAAAAATGCTTGATCTTGCT
This sequence comes from Chloroflexota bacterium, assembly GCA_003670675.1. Lineage (GTDB taxonomy): Bacteria > Chloroflexota > Chloroflexia > Chloroflexales > Roseiflexaceae > UBA965. The sequence goes on along the minus strand of QWQY01000112.1, from coordinate 6,337 downwards.
CCATGATGCGGCCAAAGAGATTGGTGCGCATGTCAGACAAGGCACGTTGACCTGCCTTCTGGAGGTAATACGTATAGACATATTGGATAACGAACATCGCAACTGCGGTCCCACCATAGAGGATGGTGATAGGCCACAAATCCGCGGTGTCGCCTGTGCTGATTGGACCGTCGATTGCCCACTGCAACAACGTTGGTGGGACGACGTTGAGGGCAGCAGTAATCGCCAACAAAACGAGTGATACCGCAAGTGGACGCCAATGCGGACGCACTGCACGGTACAAAAGGACAAACAAAATCGTGTCGGGACGTGGTGCGGACTTCTGGATAGTTGTCATAACGTTGTGCCTGTTGTCTGATAGCAGTAGTATACCGTAGCAATTGGCCATCTGCAGGGCACGCCAAAAACGGGGTTTTGTCCTATCTGATGCCGGATGTCACTTGTCTGTAATAGATGCTATTCATTTTTTGGGTGCCTGCGTGGTAAGATAAACGAAACTCTTCACGAGGTTACTGGTGAACAACAACACAACGACGAGCGCTGCTCGATACACGCTTTCGGATAGCTACGATGGTACGCTCTGGGCAATCGACCAAGAGCCGTGGCGCCGTTGCTGGTTTTGTGATAGTCGTTTTGGTGCTGCGGGCGACGAATACTGCGGTTCTTGTGGGGCGCGCTTTACCCCCCGTAGGTACCGTGGCGAAATGTTGCCGAGTATGGCATCGGGAATGCTCCTTGATGTCCACCGCAACCCAGCAATTACCCAAGATTTGCTCCGGCTCCCGGTCCTCTACGAATCATTCGATGTTCCTGAAGGTACCGTGGCGCTTGCCCGCACACCAGACGGCACACCGGTTATGCCGTTGTCCGCACACGATGCACTCCTGCTCGCCCGTGCGTTGTTCACTGGCGTGAAGCAACTCTTTGATGCAGGCTATCAGTTAGGCAAAATCCAGCCTGGCGATATCTTTTTGCAGAGTGACGGCAGTGTTGCACTCGGCGCGGCACCGTTCTTGACGATGTTAATCGTTGACCAACGCGACATCGTGCAGGACACCGCAGAGGTACTTGCCACGTTTGTCGAAATTCCACGCATTACCCGTCGGTTCGATATCGCAGATGCAGATGTCAATCCGCTCCTGACGATCCTTGCCGATGTGCGCAGTGATCTCATCTCAACCCTCAGCGACGCGGTAGCCGCAGTAGAACGTGCCATTGCACCGTTCGAGACACGGCGTAGTCTGGTTCAATCGTATGCCGCCAAAACAGATGTCGGTCGGCGTCGCAGTGGCAACGAAGACACGATATTGACGACGGCAACGACCTGGCATCGTGATACCAAGAATTATCAGGTCGGCTTGTACATCGTCGCTGATGGTATGGGTGGGCACGCAGCAGGTGAAGTCGCCTCAGCGACGGCAGTCCAATCCATCTATGAGCATATTTTTGCTGCCAATATGACCCACATCAGCAATCCGCTCTTTGCGAGCGATGTCGCGGGCGTTGTGCAGTGTATCGATGATGCAATCCAGCATGCAAATACCCAAATCATGGTCGAAGCGAAACGGCTTGGCAATGATATGGGCACAACCATGACGATGGCGCTCGTGCTGGGCGACGTTGCATACATCGCCAATATCGGTGATAGTCGGACCTACATCTATCGTGATGATCAGATCCGGCGTGTGACGAATGACCACTCTCTGGTCATGAAGCTGGTTGAACTCGAGCATATCGCCGAAGAAGAGATCTACACGCACCCGCAACGAAATGGTGTCTTGCGCTCACTCGGCGTGTCACAACTCGCCGAAGTCGACATCTACATCGAACGCTTGCGTCCCAACGACGTCTTGGTCCTGTGCAGTGATGGCCTGTGGGAGATGATTCGTGATCACGACATCGTTGCGACAATGCGCAACCGTAACGGGCTCAAGAATACCGCCGATTCGCTGGTGGATGGTGCGAATGCTGCGGGTGGTGACGATAACATCAGTGTCATTCTTGTCAAATGTGAACAATAGCCCATAGTGCGAGAGGTGGGAGTATGAAATGTCAAATGTGTGGTGAAATCAATAAACTGGATGTGCGGTATTGCGAGTCCTGCGGAGCACGACTCGATGCGCCAGTACATGTGCCAGCCAATGCAGAAGCGCAGGGCTTGAGTGCACTGACCTGCCGTCAGTGCAGTGCAGTAATTCTGCCCGGCGAACGGACGTGTGATCAATGTGGCGCACCTGTTCCCACCAGTACTGTCGACGCTACCGGCATTAGTAGCGAATTACGCGTGTCGGACTTGCCATTGGGTGGTTTTGCCGATACTGCGCAGGATATGAACGCGTTCCATGCACCGACACCTTCGAGCATGTCTGGCCCGTTGCAATACACAATCGAGCCCGATACACAGGACGAAGCGCTGAGTCAAGCGGACGATGGTGGGCAAGAAGAAGTGGCGATGACTCAGAACCAAGACGTTCCCCTTTCCCATGGATTTGCTCCTGCACCCGTTGACGCACCAGCGCACGATGCACCTGCGGTTGCTCCTGTCGTGGTCGACGCAGTGTACGAGGTCGACGAGACACCCGCAGCTGTTGCCCCGAGTGCAGCCGAAGTCCAAGCGCTCAAACAGCAACGTACGGTGCTTGAGCATGAAATACAGCGTCAGCTAGACATAATCAATCAGCTCGACGCGATGCGCAATACCTTCCGCGAAGTCACACCCCAGGCGGTTTTGGTTGGGATCAGCGAAGCCGAGCAGATGCTGGTTGGTTTGCGTGCAGACCTCGCCGCTCTGCCGATGCCGCCCGAAATCGACCCGTTACTGATCGAACGCCTCACCAAAGACATGGCGCGCCAGGTCGAAATCATCGAGCAGTTCGAGCAGATTCAACGGACGTTCGGTTCCGCGACCCCGCGTGCCGTGGTCCAAGGAATCACCGATGCACGCGCCAGCGTCGCGCATCTCCACGCCGAACTCGTTGCTTATGGGATCGATGTGAGCCCGCCGCGCGTGCAAAACCCTGATTTTGTGCCGGTACCGCCCGTCGTCGCACCAGCGCCTGTTCCCGCGCGTGTTGTTGCGATGCCGGTAGATGCGATTCCGTCGGCGCCACTCCCACCTGCACCCATCCCGTCAGCGCCTCTCACCGAGGCCGCGCCGGAAGCCCCTGCAGTGCCGGCCGACATCCTCGCGATGGCAGTCAACTCCGGCCCGCTCGCACCATTGACCGCTACCGAAGCGCCCACGATTACCGAACGCCCTGTTGGGCAGGTCGTGAACCCGGTAGCGCCGACTGCACGATTGCAACTCGAGTCTGGTACGGTATTGACCCTCCCGAGCGGTCGCCGTGAGATAATCATCGGTCGCGATGATCCCATCAGCGGTGTCCATCCCGAAGTCGACATGACACCCTACGGCGCTGAGAGCGGCGGTGTGAGTCGCCGTCACGTACGCCTGACCGTCCTCGAAGGGCAATGGATGATTACCGATTTGCAATCAACCAATCATACGCGTGTCAATGGGGTGCGCATCGATCCGGGCGTCCCCACACAGCTCCCCGATGGTGCACAGGTCGTCCTTGGACGCATCGGGTTCATCTTTCGCAGCTCGTAGAAGTTCTGGTATTCTGTGGGGGAGACGCATCTGTCGTCTCCCCTTTTTCTATTTCTGGTGACGAACGAAAAGGTTTGACGATGCAGGATCTGCTGGCTGGACTGAACGAGGCACAACGATTAGCGGTAACGACCATTTCCGGTCCTGTCTTGACCCTGGCGGGTCCGGGATCAGGCAAAACTCGGGTCCTGACGCATCGAATTGCCCACCTGCTCCAACAGGGGATTGCCGCGAGTGAGATTCTTGCGGTCACCTTTACCAACAAGGCAGCGCGCGAAATGCGCGAACGAATGCAACATCTGGTAGGGGTCGACGTCGCGACAAAAGTCGACATCGGAACCTTTCACAGCCTGGCTGCACGTTGGCTCCGTCGCGACGGACGCGCCATTGGGTTGGCTGACGGTTGGCTGATTTATGACGACGATGATCAGCAACGATTAATCAAGCGGGTCAGCAAAGAACTCAAGTTGCCCGACAAGCCGTTCACGCCCCGTGCGATTTCGAGTGCGATTTCGAGCGCCAAAAACGAGCTCCTCGACGCTGCTGCATATACTGCCGCAAGCCGGAGCCCCGAGGGACGGATGTATGCTGCTGCATATACTCGCTACAGCGAGCTCCTAACGGTGGCAGCAGCGGTCGATTTCGACGATTTGTTGTTACTGACGCTTGATTTGTTCCGTACGCCCATGTTGAACCGCTATCACCGCCGCTATCGATACATTTTGGTCGACGAATACCAAGACACCAATCGTGCCCAATACGAGATGATCAAGGCGCTCGCAAAGGGGTCCGGCAATATTTTTGTGGTGGGTGACGATGACCAGTCGATTTATGGCTGGCGCGGCGCGGATGTGCGCAACATCCGCAGGTTCGAATCGGATTTCGCCGGTGCACAGGTCATCATTTTGGCCGAGAACTACCGGAGCACGCAGACGATTCTCGATGTCGCACAGGTGCTCATCGATGCCGCTCCCAAGCGCATCCACCGCAAACTGTTGCGTGGCCAAACCCCTGGGGGCGAGCCAGTGAGTTGGCGTGAGTATAGCGACCAAAACGAAGAGTCGCAGCGTGTCTGTGATGCCATTGAAGGGCTGGTCAAAAAAGGGGTGGCCCGATACGCAGATTGTGCCATCATGTACCGTACCAATGCCCAGAGTCGGGCGTTCGAAGAAGCCCTTAGTCGGCGCCGTATCCCGTATGTGGTCATTGGTGGCATGCGCTTCTATGAGCGGCGCGAAATCAAAGATGTGCTTGCATGGCTCCGGTTGTTGAGTAATCCGAACGATGATATATCCCTCGTGCGTGCCATCGAGTTCCCTGCCCAGGGGATCGGCGTAGGCAGTATCGCCCATCTGAGTGAATGGGCCAGTAGCCACGGTGTTTCGCTCTACCAAGCACTCATCGATGCTGCCGCTGATTCGACTGCGGTCCCTGCCTTGCGCGGTGCAGCACGACAGCGCATGATGACCTTTGGTGCCCGGCTGTATGGGTTGGTCAAACGTGCCCCCAGCCTGACGTTGCTCGATGCGTTCGACGAAATGCTGCGTGAATCACAATTCGTCGCCGGACTCGTGAATGAACACGGCGGTGTAGACGCCGAATCGCGCGTCGAAAATGTCAATGAGTTACGCCGAGTCGCCGGTGAATACGCTGAGCTCCCGGTGGATGAGCAACTCGCCCGCTTCCTCGAGGAGGTCGCGTTGGTGGCAGATGTCGATCGATTGGCTGCGGTCGACAATCATGTTGTCTGTATCACTCTGCACCAGGCGAAAGGGCTTGAATACGACAATGTCTTTTTGGTAGGACTCGAAGACGAACTTATTCCCCATAGTCGTACGCACAATGATCCCGTGCAAATCGAAGAAGAGCGACGGATTTTGTATGTCGGGGTGACGCGTGCGCGCAAGCGCTTGGCGCTGTCGCGGACGCTCCGGAGGATGAACTTTGGTCGATACGACCAGACCCTTTCTTCGCGGTTTTTGGCAGATATCCCCAAGGGATTATTGGCCCACGCAACCAATCTCGGCACGGTGAATCCGTCTGCGGGTCAGGGTCGGAGCAACCCGGCTTTTCAGGGCTGGGGTACCGCTGCAGCGCTCAAACCCACCACCGTTGCAGTGCAGTATGCGGTAGGCGATATGGTACGCCACCAACGCTTTGGTGAAGGCGTTGTCTTGAGTGCCAAGTCGGTCGATGATGATGTCGAGGTCGTGGTGCGGTTTGCAGACCCGGCAGCCGGCGAAAAACGATTAATCGCCAGTTTTGCGCGCCTCGAAAAGGTCACGACCCCGAACTAACCCCCCAGCTCCGCAGTTGCGCCTGGAGCTCGGCGAGAGAGGCGACTTTTTTGAAGCGTGCACCAGACACCCCGTGGGTGGCTGCTTTGCAGTCGTCCCAGGTTGCATGGCGTTCCACTACTCCATTGACCACGCTGATATAACAAGGGAACCGCGTGCCTATGGTAGCCGCACTCCCCGCGGGGAGAGGTCTGCTCGGTGTGGGACGTGGGACAGGCCGAGTGGCAGCACCGGCGCCACGTGACCCTGCCTGTAGCTGCGCAAGGGTGTTTGCGCGTTCGTTGTGGACATGTCCCGCATGACCTTTGACATGGTGCCAGTGCACGTTGGGATGCGTGTGTGCGATGAGCGCTTCCCACAGATCTTTGTTTTCGACCGGGTCACCGGTGCGTGTCTTCCAGCCGTTTTTTTGCCACCCTTTGACCCATTT
>QWQY01000111.1 GCA_003670675.1 Chloroflexota bacterium | reverse complement strand
GGCTGGTATTGGGGGCGGTCCTCATTGTCGCCGAAATATTCGTGCCCGGAGTCTTTATCCTCTGGGTCGGGATTGCAGCCCTAGCGACCGCTGGGGTTGCAGTCTTGTTCCCGTCGCTCGGGGCATGGATACTGCTCTTTTTTGCAATAGTTACGGTTTTGACAGCTTTTGTTGGTACAAAAGTGTACATGATGATTACGTCAGCTCCGAGTACACTCAACGAACTCGCCCAACAACTCGTCGGCAAACGGGGGGTCTGCATCGCCCGCCTGGATGCACCCGAGATTCGCATCAGAATCGATGGTGTCGAATGGGCGGCACTGGCCGACGGCGACATCGACATCGGCGACCCTGTTGTGGTCCTGCGATTCCAAGACGCCAAACCGGTTGTACGCAGTGCGTAACTTGAAGGTTTTGACACTTTGAATTTCATGAATTTCTTTACACTGGTTTCACGAAACTATCATCTGTGCGCAGTTGTACTCTATTGACTAACAGTATGCGGGATGGTACTATTTCGTCAGAGTTAATACTACGTACCGTAAAGTAGAGCCCATGAACCGCGAACTCTTGACCATTCGCCAGCTGGCAGATCGTGCTGGTGTGACCCAACGAACCATCCGGTATTACACCGACGAAGGACTTATTGACGCACCCGTAGACAAGGTGCGAACCCCCCGATATACAGAGCGCCATTTGTTGCAGTTGCTCGCAGCTGCCCGCCTCAAATCAGGGTACCTGCCATTACGAGTCATCCGCGCACGCATGGCAGGGATGAGCGATGCAGATTTGCACGAAGTCATCAACAGCGCGACCGTCGCCATCGAAGAACTGGTAGCCGCCGAGGTCCCACAAGAGGTTGTCGCCACGCATCATGTCAATCGTGTGGTCAGCAATTCCAAGTCGGATTACTCGGTACCCGCGACCACCGAAGGCACCCAAGAGATACGCTGGCACCGGTATGTGATCGAAGAAGGCATCGAAATCCACTTCCGCGATGATCGCATCATCGACAGTGGTGAGCTACGCCGTATCGGGGCTATCCTGCGCCGTCGTCCGTAGTTCCGATATACACAAAAAACACCCCCGAGCAGAGCTCGGGGGTGTTTTTTGTGTTCATTGTGCTGAACCAGGCACGTTGTAATCCGGGTCACTGTCGTCCGCTGGCGGTTGTGGCCGCTTGTACGGACCCGGCCGCCGTCCATGTATCCATGCCCCAAAGATGTCGAGATACCCTGTTTCGTGCACCCCTGCCCCTGCGCTCGCCGCGCTGATATCGAACAACTTGCCGATGTCTGCGTCGTTGATCGAATAGCTCTCGTCGTCCAACGACGCACTACGTGGCGGGAGGATGTCTCGGCCGTCCCGGAGCATGTCGAAGTCGGTTGCCGTGGCGTGTGTGTCGTCTGCGGCACTGCTCCCCATGTCACTCAGCCCATCGTCCACGTCCAAGAAGTTGCCATCATCCTCGTCGTCATCGTCTACGTCTTCGTACGCATCGAGCTCAGCATCGAAATCGAAGTACTCGTGTGCATCGGTGCGGAAGGATGGTCCTTGGGGTTCGGTCAACTCAGGGAACTGTGTTGTCCACTCGGTAATGAGCCGCTTCATACTGCGTGTCTGCGCATAGAGCTGGGCAAACTGCTCGTGGATTTCGTTCAAGCCCGTGCGGGCAGCGCCCGGCTCGGTATCGATCACGACCGCACTCAGATACGAAAGCGCCGACGTTATTTCGTCGCGCGCTTGATTTAGGTTGTACTGCAATCGCGTTGCGTTGAGTTTGTTGCTCATGTGTGCTCCCTTTCTCTAGGCTGCGTTCCGTGATCTGTATGCCGATATGGAACACATGCGCGTTGTTACATCGTCCGCTCCTCTGCTCCAACAGCGACCTGACCAGGTTGCTGTCTCTCTCAATGTCTTCATAATACCACAATTGCGTAATATTCGTCAAGCTATTGACAATTACAGTGATTACTGTTATAATTACGTAGTTGTGTTAAAACAACACAGAGAAAGAAGAACGAGCGCACAGCGAAAGGACGAGTGTATGCCAGAACTGCGTGTAATGACCAATCGAACGCATCTGCACGACGAACGCGATGCAGCGGGCCGCGCCCAAGAACTGATGGTACGTGCAACACTGATTGCCCCGGAACTGACCAAAACCAACCAACCCAGGATCCCGTTGAACATCGCGATTGTGATTGACCGGAGTGGATCAATGGCAGGTCGCAAATTAGCCGATGCCATTGCGGCGACCCAGCGCATAATCAACCGGCTGGGGAGCCAGGACCGATGTACGATTGTGGCGTTTGACTCGCACGTATCGGTCCTGGCAGACGGTGGACTGATGAATGATGCGCAACGTGATTTGGTCCGGCATGCGCTCACGCGATTGACTACCGGTGGGTCGACCAATCTGGCAGGCGGGTGGGATGCAGCAACACGCATCTTGCTGACGCATCACCGCACCGACGCATACGTCAGTCGAGCGATTCTGTTGACGGATGGCAACGCCAACGTGGGTATCCGCGACCCGCAGGCGCTCGGCCAACAGGCTGCGATCTACGCACAGCGTGGCGTCAGCACCAGTGCCTATGGGCTAGGCAGGGGCTATAACGAGGATGCGTTGCTCGAGATAAGCCGATCGGGCATGGGCAATCATCAGTTCATCGAACAATCGTCGGACATCGATGGGTTCTTTGGTCAAGAGTTACAAGAGTTATTTGCGGTGTCGCTCACGACGGCCAGTCTGACAGCACATGTACCGCCGGGCTACACCTGTGATGTGGTGGGCGGCATCCCCAGTCACCGCGACGACGCGACGTTGCGCATCGACATTGGGAGCATGGTTTCGCTCGAACAACGCAATGTGTACCTGCGCATTCTGCCGTTGTCGCTGACGGCCCGTGGCCCGCAAGAGCTCAGGCTGACCTTTGCGGGGGTCGATAGCGCCCAACAGATCCAGTCAATTGAGAGTGTGGTCGGTTGGACATTGACCGATAGCGCAGACGCGGCCAAATACCCCGTCAACACTGATGTCGAGCAAGAGGCAACACTGATTGACCTAGCGCATACCCGGGCCGAAGCAAACCGGCTCAATCAAGAGGGTCGCTACGGCGAAGCTGGTGACTACGTCCGTCAGCGCCAGCAACGCAGTGCGGTATATGCAACCTACGCGTTCTACGAAAACAGCGCGGCGGATTTCGAGCGCCCCATCGATGCCTATATGAGCAAAAAGCGCATCGCCCGCGAGCACATGTCCACCCGGTTTTCGACCAAGGATCTGGCGGAGTTAAAGAAACACTTGGCGGATCTGATCCGCGACGGCGCGTCACAAGCCGAAATAGACACGGCACAGTCGATGGTCGATATCATGACCCGACTTATCCTCGGTCCGCATCACTCCTAGTCCGACTTCGTTGCCCGTCGCCTGACGGGCAACGCCACTCAAAGGAGCAATGAATGACACATCCTCTTAGCGTACATCTGAGCCGCAACGCAATCCAGCACGGTGACGGTGAACTCATCGTCGCCATCCAAGCCACCGCCCCCCAGCGGGGAAGCAAAACAGCTACCCGCATGCCGTTCAATATTGGCATCGCACTCGACGTCAGCTCGTCGATGAAGGGCGACAAGATCCGCTACGCCAAAGAAGCCGCCCAACGCATCGTGTCTCGCCTCGAACCCCAAGACCATTGTGCGGTGGTGACGTTTGCATCAGAAAGTACGGTGCTGATGCCGAGCACCGCGATGACCGAATCAGCACGTGCGCTCCTCATCGCCGAAATCGAAAAGACCATTGCAGACGGGAATACCGCCCTATATGACGGTTGGCGTGATGCCGTGACCTGCGTCGAACAGGCGAATCACGGCGCACAAGCAATCCAACGGGTGTTTTTGCTTACCGATGGTGAAGCGAACATCGGACTGAGTAATCCCGATGCCGTCGGACGCGCGGTAGCGAACGCCCAGCAACAGGGCATCAGCACATCGACGTTTGGTCTGGGTGATGGTTATAACGAGCGTCTCTTGGGGGTGATGGCCAGTGCCGGCGAGGGCAACACGTACTTCATCGAAGACGCCGACGACATCGATGTCTTTTTTGGACAAGAACTCGATCATCTCGCCACGACGACCCTCCGCAATGTCCAGTTGACCGTTACCGTGCCTGCAGCGGTGCAGTGTACCGTCGTCGGCGACCGCAATCACAGTCGTGGCACAGACACGGTGACCATCCCATTGGGGGCGATGATCAGCGGCGAATCGCGGCAGGTCCTGTTGCACCTTGCAGCCAGCGCGACGTTGACCATCGGAACATATGCCATCGACGTTGCCCTGTCGGCAATCGACGAACAATCACAGCCGCTCCACGCAACGGTGAGCGCAGCATTGCCCGTCGCCGCACACGCCGAAATCATTGCCGAAGAACTCGAGCGAAGCGCAGCATTGCTCGACAAGGCAGCTGTGGTGGCAGATGCGCTGGCGTTCCACCAAAATGGGGACTACGCCGGTGCGGTGGCATTGATTACTGCACGCATGCAGAGTCATCCGATGTATGCCCGTTTTGGGGTGTACGAAGAAGAACTCAGCCGCTTCAATCAACGCATCGATGGCGCCTCGATGAAGCGCATGCGCATGCATAGCAACGACATGGTCAACTCGAGCCCAGCCACACTCAAGAAGTATCGGATGATGCTGGAGCTCCTCCACAAAAAAAGCGGCAGGCCAGAGGACATTGCACTGATCGAGGAGCAGATTCGCACCCTCGAAGCGAAGTTCGCCGCCGAATAACACAGCCAAAAAGCAAGCGGGCCGCAGTTCTGATGAACTGCGGCCCGCTTTGTGTGTCTGCTAGTCAATGCATAAGGCTGCACCACCGATGATGCCGACGACATCACCGAGGGCTGCTGCTTTGAGTTGTGTCGCCCTGCCGAGCACGCGGTATGCCATGATGTCGCGCAATGGGCCGAACAAAAAATCACCAGCGCCGGTCAATCCACCGCCCAACACCACAATACCTGGGTTGATGAGATTGCAGGCAGACGAAATACCGATACCCATCCACCCCACAGCGTGCTCCCAGATACGCACAGCAGTCGGATCACCCGCGCGGGCAGCTGCGACGACATCGCGGGCACTGATGCTGGCGGGATCGCGGTCTCGTAACGCAGCCGGGATATCTGCGCGGGCATCACGAGCGATCGACAAGCCCGACGACAACGACTCGAGGCAGCCGTTACCGCCGCAGGCACAGGCAGGACCGTCGGGCTTGAGAATCATATGCCCCACTTCGCCGGCCCAGGCGTGTTCGCCACGATGGAGTCTGCCGTTGATGATGACGCCGCCGCCGATACCGGTACTGACCGTCAGGTAGAGCATATGTGTGCACCCATACCCGGCGCCGAAGCGGTACTCGGCGAGCGCCGCGGCATCGGCATCGTTTGCGATGCGTGATGGAACGCCGAACGCCGCTTCGCAGGTTTGGGCCAACGGGTACGACTCCCAGCCGGGGATGTGCATCGACAGGCGCACCGTGCGCCCATCTGCCTCGACTGGCCCTCCGAACGAGACGCCCACTGCAGTAATGGGAGCGCCGTGATTGGCACACAATTGTTGTCCGAGTTCGATCATGCGCTGCATACCCGTCGCTGCCCCGCCCGCGGGCGTGGGCGCGCGAAGTGATGCCAATACCGCGCCCGAGTCGCTGTCGACAATCCCAGCGGCGAGTTTGGTTCCACCAAAATCGAACCCCAGGATTGCACTCATAGTGCGTGGATCCGATTGGCCAAATTGACTGCAAGCGCATGACAGAGGGCAATGTGTACGTCTTCGACCTCGGGCATAAACGAGCTCGGCGCCACAAAGGCTACGTCGGCTTGGCTCGCCAATTTGCCCCCACCGAAACCACTCATCCCGACGGTTGTGCCGCCATGTGCCGTGACCCAGGTACAGGCATTGAGCACATTGGGCGAATTGCCGCTACCCGAGATGGCCACCAAGGTGTCGCCCGGGCGAAAGATCATGGGCAGTTGTTCGACAAAAACCTGATCATAGGCGGTGTCGTTGCCCCAGGCAGTCACCAATGGCATGTTGTCCGTCAGGGCTACAGCGCGGAAACGTTGCTTTCCGGGCACGACGGTCCATTTGCCCAAATCGCACACGAGGTGCGACGCGCTGGCCGCCGATCCGCCGTTGCCGCAGACAATCACGGTATTGTCGCGTTGGTATGTCTGCCAGAGGACCTCAAGGACTGCCTCGGCCTGTACGTCTGAGACGTTGCCCAAGACAGTGGCTAATTGTCGAAAATACTGCTGCATCATTGCCGCTGCACTCCTATGCCAGAAAACGATATTTAAACAACGCCCAGATTGCCCAGAAGCCCTGCGAAGGCTTCATTTTTTTGCCCTCTTCGTAGGTACGGCCAATATAGCTGACCGGCACTTCGTAAATGCGGTGCTTGCGCAGGAGGATTTTGGCGGTAATCTCGGGCTCGATGCGGAAGTCGTTGCTCTCGAGCGGGAT
>QWQY01000110.1 GCA_003670675.1 Chloroflexota bacterium | reverse complement strand
CCCCAATGCGTCAGCGGTCGAATGGAATCGCCTCGACGCGCACGAATTGGCCTTTCACCAACGTGTCGCTGACGGGTACGAAATCCTGGCACAGGCTGAACCAAAGCGCTGGGTTGTCTGCGATGCAGGATTGCCCATCGAGGCACTCGCAGCGCAGATTCGAACAACGATTGAACCATTCCTGCATGCTGGGCATGTCACGATATGATCGGTCACTGAAAGGACCACCCCATGAAGCTCATGATAGCCGTTGTCCAACGTCAAGATGCTGGCGACCTGGTCGATGCACTCACCGCCCGCAGCCACCGTGTGACACGCATCAGCAGTGAAGGCGGGTTCCTCCGCGAAGGCAATATTACGCTCCTCATTGCCGTCGAAGACACCCAAGTCGAAGCCGTCATGCAGCTGATTCATACGCATTGCAACATGCGCATTCGGTACATATCACCGCTGCCTCCCGTGGCCGAATCCGGCGAATTCTACCCACCCACACCGGTCGAAGTCCAAGTCGGTGGAGCGACGGTATTCGTCCTCAATGCAGAATCGGTCTCGCGCGTCCTCGGTTAGGAGTGCGTCCTTGTGCGCTCTGTCCTTTGTGTTGTGAGGGGAGTCAATTGTGGATATAGGTGGAACGCTCGGAGTGCTGGGGACCGTACTGGATCTGCTCAAATGGGTCGTAGCTGGGTACGTCGTGTTGCTCTGGATGGCCAGTGTCATCTGGACGTATCGTGATATCCACGCACGCACCGAAGAAACCCTCTTGCAAGTGCTTGGTGTCTCGCTGGCGCTGCTGATCCCGTTTGCCGGTCTGGGCATTTATACCCTGTTGCGACCGCGCCAAACCATCGCCGAACGCTACGAACGATCACTCGAAGAAGAATACTTGCGCCATGATATTGAGGAACAGTTCGTATGCCCGCAGTGTCAACGCGGGATAGATCACGAATACATCCTCTGCCCACATTGCCATACGGGGTTGCGACGCCGCTGTATTGCCTGCGATCGCGTCATCGACTTGACATGGGCAATTTGTCCGTATTGTGGTGACGACGGCTCGGGTATGGTTGGCCGTACGACGAATGTCCGTTTGCCGCATGTCAGTCGATCGGATCACGCATGAACCGTGGCTCGTCGATACTCATCGCGTGTGCGATTGCGCTGGCCGGTTGTGGCCTCGCGCCTGCTGCGGCCCCTGCGGTAGACCCCGCAAGTCCTGCCGGGTTGCTCTCGGAACGGTCACCCAATCCGCGCGCCTTCGGTGACCCCAAAGCGCCGATTGTGATGCGTGAATTCAGCGACTATCAGTGACCATACTGTGAACAGTACGTCCGTGAGACGTACCCCCAACTGATGAAAGACTATGTCGATACCGGCAAGGTCTACCTCGAGCTGTATGATTACCCACTCATGTCCATCCATCCCGGGGCTCTGATGGCAGCCCAGGCAGCAAATTGTGCGGCCGAACAAGGTGCATTCGGCGAGATGCGGCAACAGCTGTTCGACGGCGCCCGTGACCAAGCATGGCGTGATGGGTCGCTCGACGACTTGACCCTGTTCGGCAATTATGCCAGCGAAATCGGCATTGATCGTGCCGTCTTTGATAGCTGTTTGACCACCAATCGACACCTCGCCCAGATCAAGGCGGACGTCGCCCTTGCGGAGAAAATCGGCATTCGAAGCACACCGACATTCATCATCCAAGACCGCCTGTATGCCGGCGCGCAACCCTATGCGGTATTCAAAAACGTCATCGACACGCTGTTAAATCCGCCATAGGCGTCGTAATTGTGGAGTGTGACCGGTGTTGCCAATGGCAACACCGGTTTTCTTATCCTTCTGCCTGGTAATGCGGTGGTAATGCCACTACGCTACGGTGTTGCCAGGAGGTGGCACCATGCTTGTCAAAAAATCGCTTCGTCTTGCAGAATTCGATTATTCGAGTCCGGAGTATTACTTCGTCACGACAACAGTCAGGGATTTCAGGAGAGTGTTTGGGAGCGTTGTCGATGCGATGATGATACACAACGAACGTGGCATCATCGCCGTCGACTGTTGGGAACAAATCCCCTACAGTTATCCGGGTTTGGTCCTGCATACGTATGTTGTGATGCCGAATCACGTGCATGGAATCATCGAGATAACGGCCAATGCTCCGCGTGCCCGTACGTCTGCCAAAGACGCCGAGACCGTTGAAAGCAGAGCATCAGAATTTCTCTTGAGCCAAGCAGTGGGATCATTCAAAGCTGCAGTCACACGGGGCATAGACGAGAGTTTCAAGCGCGAAAAAATGAGCTTTTGGTATCCGGGCTATATGGACCGCATCATCCGCAATCAGTTCGAATATAACATACGAACCCAATATATCCTCAACAATCCGCGACGCTGGCACGAGCGCGAAGAACGGTGGCGCAGATGACACCGTACGCCGGGGGGCCACAATCCATTCCTGTCGCCACCATGGCTGCGACTGAGAAACACCGTACGCCGGGGGGCCACACTCCATTCCTGTCGCCACCATGGCGGCGACCTACGAGATTCTTATGCTAGGGATGATCAACAGCAACACAATGTCTGCACAGGTGTGTGCAACTATCGCATGTTCAATGCCATAGCGTCGGTACAACAGCCCAAAGGCAATCCCGGGCAACGCGTTCAACAACAAGGTCCGAAACACAATTATGGGGGTCAACGGGACAATCGCAGCCATAGCAGGGAGGTGGCCGATGCCAAACAACACCGCTGCAATGATAATCGCACTCGTCAACGCCACAGATGGTGTAAGCCGCATGCGCACCAACACCCACGCGACCATACTCAAACAACCCAAGCGCAGCAACACTTCTTCGGCAACGCCTCCGTACAATATCGCTGCAGCTCGAACCGTGAATGAAACATCATTCATGAGTGGCAATGACGGCATATAAGGCACAAAGACCGCGTCAAGCGCCCATACAAGCAATCCCGCAAGCAACCCAACAGTCACCGCAAGACTGTAGGTTAAGCGATTGCCCGAAGAGCGCACTGTCGCATCGAACAACGCGCTGCCGATGCCCAGCGTCTGCCCCGCACGCAACCCAAAATATGCAACCACGCTTGCCAATATGGTGTTTTGTAAAAACATCGCGAGCAGCAAAATGGGAAATGGCGGCAGTGCCTGATCAGTGCCGGGAAGATTAATGGCCATGATGTACGGCAACGCGCAGGCTGCAGCCAAACCACTCAGCGCACCAAACGTGATGGCTGGCAGAATCCAACGGGTGCGTATCATACGACGTCTCCTTCGTCTTCTTTGTAGGCTAAGTATGTATCCTGTCGGATAAATCGCGCAGTGAGCACATCTTGCAGGATAATCGATGCCGCAACTTCGTCGATTTTGGCTTTGCGTTGCTCAGGTCGCAAACCAGCTTCTTGCATGATGCGCTCTGCTTCGGCAGACGTGTATCGTTCATCGCAGGTCGTAATCGGTTGGGTGACCAATGGGCTCAATGCGGCGATGAACGCCCGGATGCGAGCGGCTTGTGGGCCCTCGTTGCCATTGAGTGATAACGGCAGACCAACGACGATTTCGACCACAGACTCCATGGCCAATATCTTGGAGAGCTTCTGGACAAACACCGTGAACGGCGTCGCATGAAGCGTGGTATACGCCGATGCTACTGTTTGCGATTCGTCGCTGAGCGCCACGCCGATGCGCTTTTCGCCGACATCAAGCGCCAACAAGCGGCCGTGTGGTGTCGTCATCGCCGTTCCCTCCACAAAAACCGACGCTCGAGGCGCACCTCGAGCGTCGGTGTATCGTTTGTTAGGCGAGGCCCAATAACTGCTGTGCTTTGACGAGCACGGCGTCGACGTTGGCGATATCTTTGCTGCCAGCCTGGGCAACATCTGGTCGACCACCACCATTGCCACCCATGACCGGGGCGAGTTCCTTGACCAGATTACCGGCGTGTTTGCCCGCAGCACCTTTGCCAACCATGACCAGCAACGCTGCTTTGTCGGCGAGCACACTGGTCAACACGACCACAGCGGCGGATTGTTTGCTGATGAGTTGCTCGGCGAGTTCACGCAATTGGGCGCCGTCGTTGCCGTCGACCCGTGTCAGCACATAGGTAATCCCTGCACTGACGGGTGCATTGGCAAGCAGCGTATCGGCTTGACTGCCGGTGGCTGCTGCTGTGAGTGCCTCGAGTGCACGCTGGCTGGCTTTGAGGTCGGTCAAGACCGACTCGATGCGCTCGTTGATCTGCGCCGGCGTCACGCCGAGTCGATTGGCGATGCCGCGCATCGCTTCGAACTGCTCTTCGACCCACTGTTCGGCGCCGAGGCCTGTGACCGCTTCGATACGGCGGACGCCGCCGGCCACGCTCGCCTCTGAGACGATGCGTACCAATCCAATCTCGCCCGTGCGGGTGACATGGGTGCCACCACACAATTCGCGCGAGTCGCGGCTGACATAGCCTGGTTCGCCGACGTTGCTGCCCGATGTTGCGTGGACGAGGCGCACGCGGTCACCGTACTTTTCGCCAAACAACGCAATTGCGCCGTTATCGAGGGCCTCTTGGTACGGCATTTCGGCCCAGGTGACGCTTTGATCGGCGCGCACCCAGGTGTTGACGCGGCGCTCGATGTCGCGCTGTTGCTCGATGCTGACCGACTTGTTATGCGTAAAGTCGAAGCGGAGACGTTCAGCCGACACCAGCGAACCCGCCTGTGCGGCGTGTTCACCCAACACATCGCGCAAGGCACGCTGGAGCAGATGGGTAGCCGTGTGGTTGCGCTGGATGTGGCCACGGCGTACGCCGTCCACAACCGCCTGGGCAACCGACCCACGGGCAATCGTGCCACTGGTGACGACACCGATGTGCACAATGACGCCGGGTATGGGCCGTTGGGTGTCGGTGATGTGCACCGTCCCCGTGGCTGTGGTCAGCGTACCGGTGTCGCCCACCTGTCCGCCGGACTCTGCATAGAACGGGGTACTTTCCAGCACGATTTGGACCTCGGTGCCCACCGCAGCGTCGTGCTTGACATCGTCCGCGCTGACGATAGCCGTAATGGTACCCGTGCCTTCGAGCTGCGTGTAGCCGACGAATGTCGACGGGCTCAGATTGAGTTCTGCCCAGACTTCGGTGTCGGCACCGCGCTTGAAGTTGGCGTTGGCACGCGAACGACCGCGTTGGGCAGACATGGCCGTATCGTATGCTGCGACATCGACGGTCATCCCGTGGTGGGCAGCGATTTTTTCGGTCAAGTCGAGGGGGAAGCCGTCTGTATCCTTGAGTTTGAATGCTTCTTCACCAGGGATAATCAGACCGCCTTTGGCTTTCAACTGACCAACAATCGCATCGAGTTTGACCAAACCACTCGACAACGTGCGCAAGAACTGCTGTTCTTCGGCCTCGACGGTCTCTAGGATGAAGGCCCCGCGGCTCTTGAGCTCGGGGTAGGCGGTGCCCATCAGATCGATGAGTTTGGCCACCACACTGGTGAAAAACGGCTTGTCAAAACCGATCAGCCGGCCCTGATAGACCGCCCGGCGCAAGATGCGCCGCAATACATACGAACGACCGGTATTGCCGGGCAACACGCCATCGGCAATCAAGAAGGCGACGGAACGACTGTGGTCTGCCACTGCACGATAGGGGGCGACATTGGCACGGTAGTCGGCTTCGGTCTTGTGACCAAGCGTTTTGATGGTGTCGATGAGTGACACAAACAAGTCGGTGTCGTAGGTGTTTTTGACGCCCTGGAGCACCATGGCGATACGCTCGAGGCCCATGCCGGTGTCGACCGACGGGCGCGGCAACGGTTGCATGGTACTGCGCTCGAACTGCATGAAAACGTTGTTCCAGATTTCGACATAATCGGGATCGTCGCTGTTGACCCCCTCTGCCGACATCTTCGAGAGGTCTTCGCCGAGGTATACGGTTATCTCGGAACACGGGCCGCACGGACCGGTGTCGGCCATGACCCAGAAATTGTCTTTTTCGCCGAAGCGCAAGACGCGATCGGGCGATGCACCCGCTTTGACCCACATGGCGGCGGCGTCTTCGTCGGCGGGGACCTGCTCGTTACCTTGATAGACCGTGAACCAGAGGCGCTCGACCGGCAGTTCAAAGACTTTGGTCAGCAGCTCCCACGCCATCGGGATGGCTTCGGCTTTGAAGTAATCGCCGAACGAAAAGTTGCCCAACATTTCGAAGAACGTATGATGGCGCGGAGATGGACCGACTTCTTCGAGGTCGTTGTGTTTGCCCGAGACGCGCAAGCACTTCTGTGCGGTAGTGGCACGGGTGTATGGGCGTTGCTCGAGGCCGAGGAAGGTGTCTTTGAACTGCACCATACCGGAGTTGGCAAACATGAGGGTCGGATCGTTGCCCGGGATGAGCGATGAACTGGGCACAATTGTATGTCCGCGTTCTGCAAAGAACGTGAGGTATGCCTGGCGAATCTGATCAGACGTCAACTTTTTCATGGTCGCTCCGATTGACACACAGCGATATGTGTGTTATCCAATCCTTACACATTT
>QWQY01000011.1 GCA_003670675.1 Chloroflexota bacterium | reverse complement strand
CGCATGGCCAGCTGGCGACTAATCTCGGTATAGTGCTCGGGTTCGAGGATGGCAAACGAGCGGTCTTCGAGCTCCCATTTGAGCTGGCCGATACCGAGGCGGTGCGCCAGCGGGACATAGATTTCCATCGTTTCGCGGGCAATACGCTTCTGTTTTTCGGGTTTGGTGGCGTGGATGGTGCGCATGTTGTGCAAGCGGTCGGCCAGTTTGACCAGCACGACACGCGGGTCATTGGCCATCGAGACGAACATTTTGCGGTAGTTTTCGGCCTGGGCTTCTTCTTTGGGTCGGACCTCGAGCTCGGACAATTTGGTGACGCCGTCTACCAAGGCCGCCACATCGGGACCAAACAAGCCTTCGATTTGCTCATAGCTGACGCTGGTGTCTTCGATGACATCATGCAACAGGGCCGCCATGATGGTCTCGGCGTCGATGTGCAATTCAATCAGGATGGTGGCAACAGCAACCGGGTGGTTGATATACGGCTCGCCTGACTCACGCGATTGGTGGACGTGGGCAGCAGCAGCCACGGCGAAGGCCTGGCGCACTTTTTCGACGAATTCTTCGATGTGTGGGTCGTGCGTTGCAATGGCGCGGAAGCGCGTAGCCAACTCGTTGATGACTGGCGCGTACATCAGTTCGTGGTCAGGGATCAGTGCCCCGCCCGGCGCTAGTTTGCGCTGGTCCGACGATGGTGTCATGCCATTGGTCATGGTGGTGGACTCCTCAGCCGAGCTACTTGGTTTCGACATCGTCAAAAAATCCCCCTGCAGCGCTGTCGAACGTCTCGACATACAACGCAGGGACTCCCGGGTCAGCGTTTTCGATGGCAAACGAGGCTAACTCGACCCCATTGACGCGGAACACATACTGCCCCCCGTCGACTGCCATCTCGAGCGCATTGGGGCCTTCGGGAACAATCACATCGCTCGTAGCGACATCTTGGTAGGCGGTCCAATTATCTGCCTCGGAGCGGAAGCAGCCATAGCGCTGGATTGGACTAATCCAACACGCCACGTAGTCACGACGTTCGTCTGCGCGGTATTTGAAGCGCAGCGCCACCCCGATACGCGCCACCCCGTCGAAGCGCGACGTCACGCGGATAGACTGATCGGTGCGTTCGACCTCGGCCGGCGCACTCAGATAGTAACTCTCGGCCATGCGCAGATACATGTGATAGACCCCGTCGCTAATGGTCATCGCGCGGCGCAGATCGTCGCCGATGAACCAGCGCCCCTCGTCTGCGTCGAACGCATCACGCGTGAACGGCGCCGGCGTGGCCGTGGGTACCGGCGTCTGCGTCGGCAACGGGACGATCCCGAGCGACGCTTGGACCGTCGCGACCCGCGGCACAAAATCTGCACGTTCGACAGTGGGCATGGCCATCACCACAATCGCCTCGCTGTCGTCGAACTGTTGGGCGCTGACCCGTACCCACAACGGCACCGCCGTACCCGCACTGCTCGTACCGTTGGCCCGCGCCTCGAGCACCAACGTGCCGTCGCTTGCCCGTTGGATGTCGCCTTCGGCGGTGGCATCGAGCTGACTGACGGCCTGGAGCAACAATTCGCGGCGCTGTGGTTCGGCCAACAATGTCGGGCTGGCGATGACCAACAACGACACCAAGCCGCGTCGATCCGGCGCGTTCCATATCCACAGCGTACGCCCGGCGTCTTCGTGGTGTTCGATCTGCCAGCCCGTCGGAACCTGCAGCGTGATCCGCCCGTCGGGCGACTTCCAGGCCGTCAAGACAGGCTCGGGCGTGGGCGAAAGCGCAACCGTGCTGGTTGCCACGACCGGCAATTCGATGCCGGACGGGAGTGCACACGCGCTACTCAAGAGCGACCCACACATGGCACACATTGTCACCAAGGCGTTGATTTTCACCGCTGTATTATACTCCCCGCCTCGGCCCTCACATCAACACCGCGCCAAATCGGGTATGCTACCCCAAACACACCCTGCCGCAGGAGTCCATCATGCACAGCCGTTGGAACGACGCCGATGCCCGTCAGC
The DNA here is from genome assembly GCA_003670675.1 of Chloroflexota bacterium. Classification (GTDB taxonomy): domain Bacteria; phylum Chloroflexota; class Chloroflexia; order Chloroflexales; family Roseiflexaceae; genus UBA965. Next base: position 21,799 of record QWQY01000011.1, on the reverse strand, counting down.
ACACCACACCCCTCGCCATGCGTATCTATACATCGCGCCTGCTCGGCGCCGACCAACGCCTCGTCTTGCACGGCGGCGGCAACACCTCGGTCAAAGTCCAGACCACCAATCTTTTCGGCGACATCGAGACCCTGCTCTACATCAAGGGCAGCGGTCACGATCTGGGCACCATCGACGCCCGTGGCTTTGCACCGGTGCGCCTCGACGCGCTCTTGCGTATGGCCCAGTTGCCGTCCCTGAGCGATGCTGCCATGGTCAACGCCATGCGCACTGCCATGACCGACGCCGGCGCACCGACCCCTTCGGTCGAGGCTATCCTGCACGCCATCATCCCGGCCACCTACGTCGATCACACCCACGCCGACGCCGTGTTGGCGTTGCTCGATACGCCCCACGCGGTGCAATACATGCGCGAGCTGTACGGCGAGCGCTTCCTCATCGTGCCCTACGTGATGCCCGGCTTTGCCTTGGCACGGCACTGCGCGCTGCAGTTCGCGCGTGAGCTGACCCCGCAGCACGAAGGGGTCATCTTGCTCAATCACGGCATTTTTACGTGGGGCGACGATGCCCAGACGAGTTACGAGCGTATGATTGCCGCTGTCGACGCAGCAGAGCAGTATGCAGAAAAACGCATCCGCGCGGCGGCTGCGACCGTACCTCCATTCCCCGCTGCGCGATCTCCCCGTGCGACCCTGCGGGCCCATATCAGCACTGCAGCGGGCGTGCCGATGATCGTCATGTCGCATCGCGACGATTTGACCCGCGCGTATGCGGCACGGCCCGACGGCGAAAACCTGTCCACCCGTGGCTGTGTCACACCCGACCACATCATCCGCACCCGTCAAATCCCACTCGTCGGGCGTGACGTGGCAGCCTATACACAGCGCTACCGCGACTGGTTTGCAACGCAAGCGGCCACGGTCGATACCCCATTGACGATGCTCGACCCAGCCCCACGCATCGTCCTCGATGCCGAGTTGGGCATGCTGACCGTCGGCCGTACCGTCAAAGACGCCCGCATCGGCGCAGACGTCTACCGCCAGAGCATCCCGGTCATCAGCGCTGCCGAGCAATTGGGCGGCTATACGCCACTGGGCGATGCCGATTTGTTCGCCATCGAATACTGGGAGCTCGAGCAGGCCAAACTGCGCCTCGCGGGCACCCCACCGGTCCACAGCGGCGAGGTGGTCCTCGTCACCGGTGCTGCATCGGGGATTGGCCGTGCCTGTGTCGAGGCATTTTTGAGACTCGGCGCCGCCGTCGTCGCCCTCGACATCAATCCCGATTTGCCCAACATCTACAACCGTCCCGACGTCTGTAGCGTGGTCTGCGATATCAGCGACGACGCAGCTATCGTGGCAGCCATCGATGCCGGCGTGGTGGCCTTTGGAGGCATCGACATGCTGGTCCTCAACGCCGGCATCTTCCCCAAAAGCCGCGCCATCAACGCCATGCCGATGGACGAGTGGCGCCGCACCATGGCCATCAACCTCGATGCCAACGTGGTCCTGCTCCGCGAGTGCCAGCCGTTGCTGGCGCAGGCGCTGCACGGCGGCCGGGTGGTCATCATCGGCTCCAAAAACGTCCCTGCACCGGGGCCTGGTGCCGCTGCCTACTCGGCATCCAAGGCCGCCATCACGCAGTTGGCCCGTGTCGCGGCTCTTGAATGGGGCAGCAACGGCATCCGCGTCAACGTGGTCCACCCCAATCAGGTCTTCGACACGGGCCTCTGGAGCGACGACGTGCTGACCAGCCGGGCTGCCAACTATGGCATGAGCATCGACGACTACAAAAAGAACAACGTCCTGCACACCACCATCACCAGCCACGACGTGGCAGCCCTCGTGACGACCCTGTGCGGCGCGGCGTTCTCGCGCACCACAGGCGCACAAGTGCCGATCGATGGTGGGAATGAACGCGTGATATAGGGATAAGTTATCAGTTATCAGTTATCAGTTATCAGTTATCAGTTATCAGTTATCAGTTATCAGTTATCAGTTATCAGTTATCAGTTATCAGTTTGCAGTTTGCAGTTTGCAGTTTGCAGTTTGCAGTTTGCAGTTTGCAGTTTGCAGTTTGCAGTTTGGGGAGTAGTACGCGGTTCATTCATCAGGCCAAGCGTGCCTTCGGCTTCTGCGTCATCTCCTGTCGCTGCGACGCTGCGTGACCGTACCCTGCATGTCTGCGGCTCCGCGTGATCGTCCTTCGTATCATTCAGCAACCACAGGTATAATGACCACACGCACCTGAGGAGCAATGCCGTGAAGCTGATTGTCCAAATACCGGCGCTCAACGAAGAAGAAACCATCGCCGAAGTCGTCAGCCACGTGCCACGGAGTATCCCGGGCATCGACGTCATCGAAGTATTGGTCATCGACGACGGCAGCACCGACGAGACCGTGGCCCGCGCCCGGGCTGCCGGGGTCGATCACGTCGTCAGTCATACCGCCCGGCGCGGCTTGGCATATGCCTACCAGACCGGTATCGACACCTGCCTGCGCCTCGGTGCCGACATCATTGTCAACACCGACGCCGACCACCAATACCCCGGCAGCGAGATCCCGTTGCTCGTCAAGCCCATCTTGGCGCGCCAAGCCGACATGGTCGTGGGCGACCGGCAGGTCCAGCAGCTCGAGCACTTTTCGCCCCTCAAAAAGTTCCTGCAATACATCGGCTCGGGTGTCGTGCGCTGGGCATCGGGCACCGACGTCCCCGACACGGTATCGGGCTTCCGCGCACTCTCGCGCGAAGCAGCGTTGCGGACCTTTGTGACCAGTGATTTTTCGTATACCATCGAAGTCCTCATTCAGGCCGGCAAGCGCAAACTCGCCATCCATCACGTGCCCATCAAGACCAACCTGGTGACGCGCCAATCGCGCTTGTTCACCGGTAATTGGAACTTCATCAAGCGCCAGGCCGCCACCATTGCGCGGACCTACGCGACGTACGAGCCGCTCAAAAGCTTCTCGTACCTGGCTGCACCCTTCTTGCTCATCGGCATCGTCTTCCTCGGCCGAGCTGCCTATGTCTACATCGCCCGCCAATTCGGCCTCGAGGCGACCAACGACCAGGCGCTCACCGTGGGCAGCACGTCGCTCATCCTCGGCTTCATCATCTTTTTGTTCGGGGTCATCGCCGACCGCATCGGTGGGGTGCGCCGTGTCGAGGAGGAAGTCCTCTATCGCATCCGCCGCGACGAAATCGAACGCACCAAATAACCCGCCCCATACCCACGCAAAACACCCGCATCTCTGATGGTCAATCAGGACGCGGGTGTCATCGTACCGACCGTCAGCGGGCGGCGACGTTTTGTAACTGCTGCTGTGCCTTGAGCGCCGCCACCTGTGCCAGCACCAAAGCACTGCCATTGATAGGCCGCCCGCCGGCGACGTGCGGCGTCAACAGCAGGTTGGGGCACTCCCACAGCGGCGAATCCGCCGGCAACGGCTCGGTGGCGGTCACATCCAACGCAGCAGCGCGGAACTGGCCTGCCGTGAGCGCCGCCACCAGTGCGGCCTCGTCGACGGTCTTGCCGCGACCTACATTCACAAACGCCGCCTGTGGCTGTAGCAACGCAAAAAACCGCGCGTCGCAGATGCCATCCGTCGCCGCGGTGTGCGGCAGGATCGACACCACCAGATCGGCCGTGGGCACCACGGTGGCGATATCGCTCCAGGCGACCACATCTACCCCGGCGCGCCGATCGGCACGGGTCGCCACCCCCACCACCGTGGCACCGAGGGCCTGCAGATGCGGCGTCAGCGTGGCGGCAATCGATCCAAATCCCAATATCACAATATGTGCGCCGGCCAACGTATACTGCTGGCGCGTCGCTGCCGCTGCTTGGGCTGGCACCATCGCACCCACCCATTCGTGGCGCTGTTGGGCGGCAACCAACGCGGGTAACCGTCGTTGGACGGCGAGGAGCAACGCCAGCGTATGCTCGGTCACCGGCCCGTCGTGCAAGGTCCGCCCCGAACATATCTGGACGTGCGCCGCAAATCCCGCCGCCAACGCCTGATCGGGCCCTGCATTGAGCGTCTGGACGACCCGTAGCATGGGCAGTTCACGCGTCGCTGCCTGCATATTGGCGGCGCTATTGCCCCAAGTGACCAACACCTCGGCGTCGGCGTCATGTGCAGCGAAATGTGGCGCCAGTGCATCGTAGACGCGGTACGTATCGGGCCCATTGGGCAGGGTCAATTCGATGGTGTCGGGGATAAGGACAAGCATGGCGTTCGCTCCTAACAAGATTTGTCGCGTGTCGGACAGGTTGCTCCGAGGATGCGCTCGGCCACGGTACGGCTCACTGCCAAAAATACCGCCTGATCGGCAGCCGACACCTCAGCAAAGACGGCAGCGCTTTGGGCGACCCACTGCGCCCAGACCGCTTCGGCATGGACTCGACCTTTGTCGGTCAGACACAGATGGACCGCGCGCCGATCGTGTGCGTCGGGGCGACGAACCAACATATCGGCCGCCAAAAACTCATCGACCAGCGTCGTCATGTGTGCCTTCGAAATGCCCAATATGCGCGCATAAAAGCCCATCGGCATCGACGGCTTGTGATACATCATGGTCAACAAACGCACCCGCGCACCCTGACAGTCGACCGGGGCACACTCCTCTACCCAGCTCCGATAGAGTGGGCCGAACTGCAACAACGCCGCCGCCAGCGCCTCGTGCTCGTGTGCCATCGCTGCTCCCTGTGGTGCTTCCGTGCGTATTGTGACATGCATGGCCAGATTTGACAAAAGATATTTAGTACGTTATCGTACTATTATGGTAGTTCGAAAGCGAACTAATAGCATCATACGACAGAGGAGTGACCCCCGTGCAAAAAATCGTCAAATCCGCCGCCATCGCAGCCCTATTGGCTGCCATCGTCAACACCATTGTCTTTTATGTCGCCACCTCAGTCAGTGGTGATTTGGTTGTGCTGATGCCCGCCGAAGAGACCCTGACCGTGTACCAACCGTTCATCTTCACCGCCATGTTGGGGATCGTGGGCAGCCTGATCGTGTCGTTTATCGCGCAGCGCACCGCCACCCCACGACGCACCTGGGTGCTGAGCACGGTTATCGCTGTGACACTCTATGGTCTGCCACCGTTTTTGTCGGCCGGCATCACCACGGCGATCTGGTTCAATGTGATGCATGCAGTGGCTGCCTTGTTCATCATCCCCGCTATTGCCAAAGAATTGCCCGAACACAAGTAAGGTCGGGAACAAACCCCCCACCGCGGCGAACGCGGTGGGGGGTTTTCTGTTGCTCTCAGCCACCCGGTATCTACGACGCAGTGGCGAGCGCGGGATTGCTGTGTTGGGCGAAGAAATCTTCGATCAAGGTGCGGGCTTCGTCGAGGGTCGTCGATCGATGGACGTGTTCGCGCAATTTGGCGGAGTAAGGCAAATCGACGGCGAACTGGCCGATGAGTTGCTTGGTCTTGTTGAGGCCCAAGCGTTCGCCGAGTTCGTCACGGAGCATTTCGATGTAGCGCACCAAAAAGTCGCATTTGTCGCTGGGTTGGGGCACAAACATCGGCTCACCGCGGCGCAACTGGGCGATTTGCATGAATATCCAGGGGTTCTCCATCGCGCCCCGGCCAATCATAATGCCGCTGGCGTTGTAGACCTCGAGGCGTCGCAATGCCTCGGTGGCGTCTTTGACATCGCCCGACCCGACGACGGGGATCGACACCACCTCGCGCACCTCGCGGATGCGTGACCAATCTGCCGTGCCGGTGTAGAGCTGGGCGCGGGTGCGCGGATGCAACGCCAGCGCTTTGATACCGGCTGCCTCGGCCATGCGGGCCGTGTCGAGGTAGTTGAGGCTATTGTCGTCCCACCCCGCCCGGTATTTGAGCGTGACGGGGATTTGTACGGCGGCGATGACGGCCTTGATGAGGGCCTCCATCTTGCAGAGGTCTTTGAGGAGGGCCGAGCCATGCCCGCCTCCGGTCACTTTGGGTGACGGACAGCCACAGTTGATGTCGAGGATGTCGGCACCGAGGAGTTCAACGGTTTTGGCGGCTTGGGCCACCAAATCGGGCTCGTTGCCGCTGAGTTGCATCGTGATGGGGCGCTCTTCGGGCAAAAACTCGAGCTGGTTGTGCCGAGAGCGTGCGCGCGGGCTGACGCTGGCCGCATTGGTCATCTCGCTCGACACCAGGCCGCACCCGCCGAGGCTGAGGATCATGCGTCGAAAAATGCTGTCGGTCACCCCGACCATCGGTGCCAGCACGATATTTGGGGCAATCCGAATGTGCCCGACGTGATATTCGCTGGGAATATTCTGATATATACTCATTGGTAAACACGCTCCCTGATGCCATAGTTCTGGCATGCTGTGTATTATACCAAAAGCACCATTGGAGTTCCTCATGCGCACTGCACACCCCGATCGTGCCGACATGTGCGCCATTGCGCACGACCTCGCCACATTTTTTGCCCAATCAGCAGACTCCTATGACCGGGCTGGCACCCTGCCCGAACCTTTTTATCATGCCCTCCGTCAATCGGGCTATTTGGCGTTTGTGGTGCCGCAAGAGTACGGCGGGCGTGGTGCATCCCTGGCCGATATGGTGCGCACCCAAGAAATCTTGGCAGGTGGCTGTGGCTCGACAGCGATGGCGGTCGACATGACCGTGCATGTGATTGGCCGCGTGGGCCAGACCCGGAGCTACCCCGAGCCGATCTATGCCGCCATCTGCGCCGATATCGTCGCCAACGGTGCACTCGTGAATGCCGTCGCCAGCGAAAAAGACCTCGGGAGCCCGTCGCGCGGGGGGTTACCCGCTACCACGGCGACCTGGGACGGGAGCCAATGGCGCATCAACGGCCACAAACTGTTCGTCAGCATGGCACCGATGTTGCGCTACCTGATTACCAATGTCGCCCTGCCGGTGACCGCCGATATGCCCCATGGCGGCATTGCCAACGCCGTTGTGCGAGGCGACGCGCCCGGGTTGTCGTTCCGCGATACCTGGGGCGATGCCCTTGCATTGCGGAGCAGCGGCAGCGGCGACGTCCTCTATCACGACGTGCCGGTCGCCGACGACTGGCTCATTGAACGCAAATCTGCCGCAGCGACCAGCCCCGCCGAGCCGCCCTACGGGATGGCCTGGTTTGCGCTGACGCTGGCGGGCGTCTACTTGGGCATTGGCCAGGCGGCCGTCGATGCGGTGGCGCGCTACGCCAACACCCGGGTTCCCACCGCGTTGGGCAAGCCGATTGCCACACTGGCCACCGTCCAGCACCGCATCGGCGAGGCGAGCATTCCGCTTCAGGCAGCCCGGGCGCTGCTGTATGACGTCGCCGATACCTGGAGCGATGACCCGTCGGCGCGAATGACCCTCGGACCACGCATCGCAGCGGCAAAATACGCGGCGACCAACGCAGCCCTCGTCGCCACCGATCAAGCCTTGCGCATCGCTGGCGGCTTTGGGATTACCCGCGACCTGCCGCTCGAACGCTTCTTCCGCGATGCACGTGCCGGCATCACGCATCCCCCCAACGACGACGCAGCACTCGAGCTGGTAGGTCGTGACGTGTTGCAACGGCATGCGGTGTGAGGGTGCGGGCTGGTGCGAGGGCGTTTTTTCAGAATGGTCCAGCAATGCTATAATGACGCCGCGAAATTGCACTGCATTGGAGCTTGGCATGACATCTCTCGACACCGTCGTCAGCGCACCCGTTATCGACCCCAACACCCCCGTCATCAACGATTTTACGTTGGTTGTCGCCACCGAAAACGGCTCAGGGAGCCAAACCGCCAACAATACCCTGATACGCGCCATCTTCAAGATGGGCGTACCAGTCAGCGGCAAAAATCTCTTTCCATCCAATATTTCGGGCTTGCCCACCTGGTACACCATCCGCGTCAGCCATAAGGGCTACGCCGCCCGGCGCGAGTATTCCGAGATTCTCGTTGCGTACAACCCACGCACATCCGACGAAGACTTGGCGAACCTGCCGGCCGGTGGCGTGTGTATACACCCTGCCGACATGAAGTTCACCACGCCCCGCAGCGATGTGGTGTATTACCCCGTGCCGGTCAAAGATTTCATCAAAGAAATTGCACCGCCACAGCATTTGCGTGATTACATCACCAACATGTCGTATGTCGGCGTGGTCACACAGTTGTTTGGCATCAGCCGGGTCGAAATCGAAAATGCATTGATGCATCACTTCAACGGCAAGCGCAAAGCCGTCGACCTCAATCTGCGCATGGTCGATATGGCAATTGCCCACACGGTCGCACACCTGCCCAAACAAGACCCGTTCCGTGTCGAACCGCTCAACAAAACCGCCGGCAAGATCCTCATCGACGGCAACACCGCAGCCGGCATCGGCGCGTTGGTCGGTGGTGTGGGTGTCGTCGCCTGGTACCCTATCACCCCGTCGACCAGCCTGGTCGATGCCATCACCGAATACGCACCCAAGTTGCGCCCGGCAGTCGACGATCGCGTCAACTACGCCATCATCCAGGCCGAAGACGAACTGGCCGCTGCCGGGATCATTGTTGGTGCTGGTTGGGCAGGCACACGCGCAATGACCGCTACCTCGGGTCCGGGAATTTCGCTGATGAACGAATTCGGTGGCCTGGCGCACTTCGCCGAAGTGCCCATCGTCATCTGGGACATCATGCGCATGGGTCCCTCGACCGGGCTGCCGACGCGCGTCTCGCAAGGCGACATCTTGTCGGCCTACTACCTCGGTCACGGCGACAGTCAGCATATCTGCTTGATCCCCGGCGACATGACCGAATGCTTTGCCTACGCGGGCACGGCGTTTGACCTAGCAGAACGCTTCCAAACACCGGTACTGGTGCTGAGCGACCTTGACCTGGGGATGAACAACTGGATGACCGAGCCCTTCGAATACCCCGAACAGCCGCTCGACCGGGGCAAAGTGCTGGACACGGGCAGCTTCGCGCAGTTCCTCGCCGACCACGACAACAAGTGGGGTCGCTACCGCGACGTCGACAATGACGGCATCGGATACCGCACCATCCCAGGCAATCAAAATCCACGGGCGGCCTGGTTGGCCCGCGGCACCGGCCACAACGAACAAGGCGTCTACAGCGAGCGTAACGACGACTGGCAACGCAACATGGACCGGTTGACGCGCAAGCTCGACACCGCCCGCCGCCATGTGCCGGCACCCGTCATCGACGCACGCCCCGGCGCAACCGTGGGGATTATCGGGTATGGGTCGACGGCAGACGCCATCACCGAAGCCCGTGACCGCCTGCGTGCCCAGGGCATCGAGACGAGTAGCATGCGGTTGCGTTCGTTGCCCCTCAACGACGACGTGCGGACCTTCATGGCAAGCTACGACCAGATCTATGTGGTCGAGCTCAACCAAGATAGCCAGATGTTGCAGCTGTTGTGCGCCCATGCGCCCAAAGACGCAGCCAAACTCGCCCCCGTCAACCTGTGTGACGGTCTGCCACTGACAGCCACGTTCATCACCCAACGCATCAACGCCCACCGCACGTCGGTCAAGCAATAACAACGAGGACGGACATGACTGCTACGACTACACGACCTACCAATCGCATCGGCCTGACCACCCAAGACTACCAGGGCGGCACCTCGACGTTGTGCGCAGGCTGCGGCCATAATTCGATCACCAGCCAAATCATTGCCGCCTGCTATGATTTGTCGCTCGACCCGGCCACCGTCTTGAAGATGAGCGGTATTGGCTGCTCGTCCAAGACACCGGCCTACTTCCTCGGCAAAAGCTTCGGCTTCAACACCCTCCATGGCCGCATGCCGTCGGTGACCACCGGCGCCATGATTGCCAACCGCACCATGACCGCCATCGGCGTGTCGGGTGACGGCGACACTGGCAGCATCGGCTTTGGGCAGTTCAAACACATGATGCGCCGCAATGTACCGATGGTCTATATCGTCGAAAACAACGGCGTCTACGGCCTCACCAAGGGTCAGCATTCGGCCACTGCAGACATCGGTCAGCACCTCAAATACGCCGGCACCAACGTCTTGCCGCCCATCGACATCTGTGCCGAAGCAATTGCCGCAGATTGTGGCTTTGTGGCGCGCTCGTTCTCGGGCGATGCCAAGCAAGTACGTGAGCTGATCAAGGCTGCCATGAGCTACGAAGGCACTGCCGTGATCGACATCATCAGCCCGTGCGTCACTTTCAACAACGAAGACGACTCTTCCAAGAGCTATGCCTACGGCAAAGACAAAGAAGAACGCATCCAAGATATCCAGTTCATCCAGAGCTACGAAGAAGTCGTCGTCGACTACGAGCCGGGCAGCGAACAAATCGTCAAGCTCCACGACGGTCCGACCATCAAATTGCGCAAATTGAACCGCGACTACGACGCGACCGACCGCTGGGCTGCCATCAAGCTCCTCGAAGAATGCCGCCAAAGCAACATCTTTGTGACGGGGCTGATTCACATCAACGAATCACGGCCCACCTTGCAACAGACCATGAGTCTCATCGACGAGCCGCTGGCGTATCAAACCGAGGCCCAGTTGCGCCCCAGCCGCGCAGCCTTTGCGGCTGTCATGGCAGAGTTCTAGGCACGGTCGATCGGAGCAGTTGTATGGCACAGATATATCACATGGCTCTCGCGAGCCGCTGGAACACATGGCCGGCCAACACGCCCTACCTGCCCGAGGCATACGCCGACGACGGGTTCATCCACTGCACTGCAGGTGACGCCCTGATGATCCAGGTTGCCAATCGGTTCTATCGGAGCGTGCCGGGTACGTTCCTCGCCCTGGTGGTCGAGACCGGCTTGCTCACCAGTCGCCTCGAATGGGAGGCCCCGTCCCCTGGCGATACGTTGGCACCGTTGTTCCCACATATCTATGGCCCCATCAATTGGGACGCCATCGTCGATGTGAAAACCATGACTCGTGCTGCCGACGGTACCTTTACCGCCATCTCCTAACCCACCACAAACCACCGCATGCGCCGTGCATGCGGTGGTTTTTTGCGTATCCGTTAGTTTTTATGTCTACGAAATATACGCAGATTGTCCGTTATACGATATAATGTAGTACACACAACACTTGTGCGCCGGGATGACCGATGCCCGAACACTACATTTCGAAGTACAGCCCCATGGAGCGGCGTCGCAGTGGGTATACGCCGCCACAGAATGCCCTCCCCAAAGAGGCTCCCAAAGCCCCCAGCCGCATTGTCGGCGGTGGGCTGACCGGTCGTACCCCGTCACCGACGACGCCGATTGCGCTGGGCAATTTGACGGCACTGTGGATCGGCCTCGGGGTGTTGGTGCTGGTATTGTTGACGCCCTATCTATTGCCGTCGAGCGAAGCGATGGTCGGCAGTGGTGTGACCCTCCAAGGCGAGGGCATGCAGGATATGACGCGGGCGATGCTCAACGAAGCCGTCGCCAAGCGCTACGAACGCTTCCTCAAACAGCCGGTCACGTTGGTCTACCAAGACCGTGTCTGGCAACCCACCGCGAGTGAACTCGGGGTGTCGCTCGACATCCGCCAGACCAATAACGCCCTGCTCGGTTTGAGTACCGGCACCGATCTACAGACACAAATGCGTGCGACCTGGGCGCGCTGGATGCGTGTGCTCGATGTCGGGCCACAGTTCGTCATCAACGGCCCCAAAATGCAACGCTATCTGATGACTCTCAGTGCCGAGATCGACCAGCCCATTACCGCGGCAGATCTGTTGATCGACAATCAAACCGGCCGCGCCGAGGCGCTGCCTGCGCAGACCGGTCGCCAGCTGCTCATCGACGACAGCATGATCGATATCTACCAGGCCATTGCGAGCACCACGGTCACCACGGTGACCTTGCGCACCCGCACGCTCGACACCATCAACGACTCGGCGACATTGACCAAATCTGCCGACACCGCCGAGCGCTTTCTGAGCGCGCCGCTGGTGTTGACCTCCGGCGACAAGAGCTGGACCTGGGACCGCGATCGCCTCTCCACGATGATTATCACCACCAAAACCGCCGGCGGCGTGACGGTCAGCCCCGATGCCAACGCCATCACACTCGAGGTCGAACGCCTGGCCCAGTACATCGACAGCGGCAGCGCCGAGCCCCGGGTGGCGCTGGTCGATGGCGTGGCGACGATAATCCAACCCGGCAAAACCGGCTCGCTGCTCGACCGCGCGGCGGCGGTACAGGCGATTGGGAATGCGTTTTATGCAGAAAACCGCACCGTCGTGCTACCGACCATCCCCGTCGAACCAAAACTCGACGCTGCCCAGATCAGTCAGTTGTCGTTTGCCGATGTGCTGAGTACTGGCCGCAGTAGCTTCAAAGGATCTGCTGCGTACCGGATTACCAATATCACCACCGGCGCAGCGCGCATCAATGGTGTGCTCATCGCCCCCGATGCGGTCTTTTCGTTCAATACCGAGGTCGGCGAAATCGACGAAGCAAACGGGTTTGTACAGGGGTATGCGGTGGTCGGCAACCGTACCCAGCTCGAATGGGGCGGCGGCGTCTGTCAGGTGTCGACATCGATGTTCCGGGCGGCGTTCTATGCCGGATTGCCCATTGTCGAGCGCCATGCCCATCCGTATTACATTCGCTGGTACGACGAATACGCCTTCCCCGAGGCAGCAGGGCCGGGGTTGGACGCGGCGATTTTTTCGGGTGAGTTAGACTTCCGGTTCCGCAACGACACAGGGAACTGGCTCTTGATCGAGACCGTGATCGACGCCAAAAACCAGATACTCGATGTCAATCTGCGTGGTGTGGCCAGCGGCAGAACGGTCCGCGTGGTCGGCCCCAAGATAACCGGCACGACGCCAGCACCCAAAGACCCCGTCTATGTCGATGACCCGACGCTCCCGATGGGCGAGCTCAAGCAAACAGACAAAGCCAAAGAAGGCATGAATGTGGTGGTATTTCGCATTATCAGCCGCAATGCCAAAGATGCCCCGGGTGAAGAATACAGTACGAATTTTCGCCCGTGGCCAGACGTCTTTCTGCGCGGTACCGGCCCCAAAGCCACACCATCTACACCATAATGACAACTCCTTTGCACATCGGCGCTACCGACCTGGCCTGGCACCACCTCGATGTGGGGCGGGTGCGTGAGGCGTTCGCACAGGACGCCGAACGCGGCATCAGCCATCTGCTGCTCACCCCGCCGTGGCACCTCGTGCAACCGAGTGCGCGCCACATCGACCGGGTGTTGATGGGGCAGTTGGAGCAGCTGTTCGACGCGGCCCAGGCAGTCGGTTTGTGCGTCATCCCCGCACTGCTGGCAGTACGCCGCAACGGGGTGTTGACGCTGCCCGATTGGCACAACGGCCCCGATGCAATCGGGTGGCTGACCGGCCGCACCCGGCAACCGGTGCGTACCACAGGTACCCCGGCACTCATCAACGACCGCCTGCAACCGCTCAATCTGGCCGACCCGTATGCGACCGAATCGTGGCGCGAGGCCCAGCTGTTGCTGTTGCGCACGGTCATCGGCTATTTCGACGGGCACTCGGCAGTGACACATTGGCATATCGGCGACGGCTGGAGCCGCCTGGCCGACACGCGTGAGCAGCATGCCGAAGCCTGGTTGCAGGCGGTGCACACGACCATCCGGCGCGTTGCGCCAAAAACCCCACTGCTCACGACCGTCGATGGCCCCAATCTGCTGGGGCATGCCTTGTCGGTCGAGCGCCTGGCGCGGTTCTTTGACCTGTTGGTGGTCGACTGCGCCATGCCCGAAGTACCACAGCGCGCTGCGTTGCGGCTGAGCACGCCGGCAGCGGTTTTGGTGGCACTGGTGGCGGCCATTGGCCAGCGGCCGGTGCTGGCCCAATTGGCGCCGCACGTCGAAGCGACGACACGACATTGGGAGCAGATTGCCTGGCACCAGCAGCAGCTGGCAGTACCCCATTTGCCGGCCGAGGACGTCGACCGGTACCTCGAGGCGGTGCTTGGTGTGTTGCGGCAGAACGGGGCTGCTGGGGTCGTCTACCCGGCGGGCATGCATCAGCAGCTCGGGCAGTGGGATACCGTGGCAGAGCACACTGCGCACATCGATGCCGAGCGCTATCGGCACAATCCGGCACGGGCGTTTGCACAACTCTGGCGCGACGTGTAGGGGCTGTCGGCATGCAGGGCGACGCACCCGAGCAGGAGTCGCCGCTTCCGCGTCAGCACGGTGCAGCACGTCCGCAATGGATGCCCCTGCGACTGCGCGCCGGGTGGCTGTGACAAGCATCCTTCGTGTCCGTCGCGCAGCGCTTTTTCCTGCGTCAAAAAACCTATTATGTCCACACAAAAACAGATACACACTGTTATAATGGGGAACGTTCAGAGGGGGTCCATGGATACAGACGAGATGTTTGAGCGCGGGATTGCCGACGCCTACCGCGGCGAGGCGCACCCGTTCTATTACGAACACTACGAACCATACAAGCGGGCATACGACCAGACGCGCAAACGCATGCACAAAACCGGCAGTATACCGGTGATTGATGTGCGGCGCTGGGCGCTCAATGCCGTGTTTGTGGTGGGGCTGGTGGCGATAGGCGCGGGCGTCTATACGTTTACGACGACGAGCATCATCCGACCAACCAAATCCAAGCCGACACCGGTGATTCTGCCGACGTTGGCTGCGTCGAGCCAGCTGTTGTTTGCGACCAACACCCCGTTGCCGGTCACACCCACGCCGTTGCTGCTGCGTGAGGGTGGGCGGGCACGCATCCAGAACACCGATGTCAATCCGTTGCGGGTGCGTATCTCACCCTCCAAAAACGCAACGGTGATTGCCTACTTCCGCGATGACGAGAACGTCAGCGTCAATAGTGGGCCGATTTTGGCAGACGGCTTTGTGTGGTGGAACATCACCGGGTCCTCAGGAACCGGCTGGAGTGCCGAACACGACAACGAAGGAACCTACTGGATCGTACCAGTCCCATAAGTACACACAGAGAAGGGCGACTCCTCCATGACCATTGCACCGATTGTCGAACCCAAGATTGGGCAGCGCATCGCGCAGATTTTGTTCATCACCCAGAGCTTAGGGTCGGCAGCGCTGATCGCGAACGCCACGGTCAATCCCATCGTCGGTTCGAAATTAGGCGGCAGCGATATACTCGCCGGCGTGCCGGGCACGCTGTTGTTGCTCGGGGCAGCCATCGCCTCGTACCCGGCCGGCATTCTGATGCAACGCATCGGCCGCCGCCCGGGGTTGGCACTGGGCTTCTACCTCGGTTCCTTCGGCATGGCAGTCGGCGGGTACGCAATTGTCTCGGGGTCTTTTCTGCTCTTTTTGCTCGGGTTGTTTTTGATCGGTGGTGCCCGTGGTGCCGTCGACCAGAGCCGCTATGCGGCAGCCGACGCAAATCTGCCCGAAAACCGCGCCCGTGCCATTAGTACCGTCGTCTTTGCCGGCACGGTCGGTGCAGTCGGTGGTCCATTGCTGGTGGCACCGCTGGGAGTCCTGGTCAATAGCATGTTTGGTTTCGAGGCGCTGGCCGGCCCGATGATCGGCGGCGCGGTGCTCTTTGGTATCTCGGGGTTGTTGATTAGCGGCTTGCTGCGACCCGACCCACGGGACATCGGCAAAGTCATTTCGGATGCCCTCAAAAAAGACGACGACGCTCCGGTCGCCGCCGCCCGTGAACTGCGCGCCATCGCCCGGCTGCATGGGGTACAGTTGGCGGCCTTGTCGATGCTCATCGGCCAAGCCATGATGGTGCTGGTGATGACGGTGACGTCACTGCACATGAAGAATCACGATCACAATCTGGCCGACATTTCGCTGGTCATCATGGCGCATACGTTGGGGATGTATGGTCTGTCGTTCCTCACGGGGACGATTGCTGACCGCTACGGCCGCAATACGGTGATTGCCGTCGGTGCACTGGTGTTGATCCTCGGCTGTGTGGTGGCACCGTTGTCGACCGATGTGTTGCCGCTGGCGATCGGCTTGTTCCTGGTCGGTGTGGGTTGGAACATGTGCTACATCGGCGGTTCGTCGTTGCTGGCCGACAACCTGGCCCCCAACGAACGCGGCCGCTACCAAGGCGCCGTCGAACTGACCGTCAACGTCGCATCGGCGGCGGGGAGCCTGAGTTCGGGCTTTATTTTGGCCGGATTGGGGTTCACCGTCCTGTGTGTCATCGCCAGTGTGTTGACCTGTGCACCGCTGTTGGTCCTGATGTTCCGCCGCCTCAAAGCGCGCAACATCGCTGCGTTCGAGTAAGCGCGTGCGCCGCCTCGTCCCCATTTTGCTCGGTTTGGTATTGGCATCCTGCGGCCTGTGGCTGCCGGATGCCGTTCCATTGAGCGCCCTTGCAGACCTGCCCGACCGTGGCACGGTGCGTGTTGCGGCGGTGTATGTGGCCGACCCGGCCGGCCCGTATCTGACGCAGTGGGTGCTCAGCAACCCCGACATCCCTGTTCAGACCGCACCGTTGCGCATCGCCGTTACGTTGCCGCCAGCGGTCAGCGCCACATTGCCGTTGCGCGTCGAAGCCGGGTTGAGTTACCTCCCCATGGTACTCACCGCCCAGTTGACCCAGAACGACGGTGTGGTGACGCTCAGCGACGTGCGCGACGTCGACTACCGTATCCGCGAGCAGACCGTCGCTACGAACGAAAGCAATCGGCTTATTCGGGTCATCGGGCATGTACGCAGCCCCGCACCGGCAATCGTGTTGGCCGACCGGAGTGATCCACGCATCGCGATAGGATTTGAGCCGCCGTGGTTGGCTGACACCGCCCCGGTGCGCTTGCGTGATGGAGCTGCGCTGCTCATCGAAGGGGTACGCACGGGCGATGTCTTGCTCCCACTGGTGACTGCACCGGTGATCGACGAATAGGTGACGGAGATGTATGTAGATACACAGAAAAGCCCCCCGTGCGCTGCACGGGGGGCTCGCTGTCGGATGGGTATCGATCAGATGATGGCTTTTTCGCTGTCGCGATCGAACACGTGCATCTTGGACATGTCGACGACCAGGTTGATACCGTTGCCGATGGAGGCGCCGGTACGTGGGTCGAGTCGGCTGACCATTTCTTTGCCGCCGTTTTCGACGAAGGCATAGACTTCCGAGCCGAGCGGTTCGCGCACGGTGACCTTGGCGGTCAGGGTGGCGGTCTCTTCGACGCCACGTGGGACGTAGTTGGCATCGTGCAAGTTCTCGGGGCGGATGCCGAAGTAGACCTGCTTGCCGATGAACGACTCGAGCTGAGCAGCCTTGTCGGCGGGCACTGGCAAGCTGAACGGACCAGCATCGACCATCAGACCGCCTTCGCGGCGACCCACGGTGGCATCGAAGAAGTTCATCGAAGGGGACCCGATGAAGCCGGCCACGAACATGTTGGCAGGGTTGTCATACAAGTTCTGTGGGGTGTCGAGCTGCTGGAGCACGCCGTCCTTCATGACGGCGATACGCGTGCCCATGGTCATGGCTTCGGTCTGGTCGTGGGTGACGTAGATGAAGGTGGTCTTGAGGCGCTGGTGCAACTTCGAAATCTCGGCACGGGTCTGCACGCGCAGTTTGGCGTCGAGGTTCGAGAGTGGCTCGTCCATCAAGAAGACGGCCGGGTTGCGCACGATGGCGCGGCCCAGGGCGACACGTTGACGCTGACCGCCCGACAATGCCTTGGGCTTGCGGTCGAGCAAATGCCCGATGGCCAGCATTTCAGCGGACTCTTTGACGCGGCGGTCGATTTCGTCCTTGGGGGTCTTGCGCAGCTTGAGGCCGAACGCCATGTTGTCATAGACCGACATGTGTGGATACAAGGCATAGGACTGGAACACCATGGCGATGTCGCGGTCTTTGGGGGGCATGTCGGTGACGTCACGATCGCCGATGTAGATATGACCATCGGTGATTTCTTCGAGGCCTGCCAAGCAGCGCAATGCGGTGGTTTTGCCACAGCCCGAAGGACCGACCAGGACCAAGAATTCTTGATCGCCGATTTCGATGTTGAGGTCTTTGAGCGCAGTGAAATCGCCGAAGCGCTTCCATACGTGATCGAACTTAATCCCGGCCATCGTCTACCTCCATTGGTTGTCGAATCTGTTTTTATACATGCAGCCGAAAAATCAGCTGTCGTGCATCACCATCTGCCCCGTGCTCGCCCGAATGATTAGCTTGGGTGCCAACACGAGGTGCGTTTGGGCGGGCGTCGCGTGCGTCACCTGCGCCTCCAAGAGGCCAATCGCTGCTACTCCCATGTCGTAGCGCGGTTGCCGCATGGTCGTCAGGGGTGGTTGCAGGTATGCCGCGGGCGGCAAATCGTCGAACCCCATGAGCGACACATCGCGCCCGACCACCAACCCGGCGTCGCGGATGGCCCGCATTGCACCGTAGGCCAGCTCGTCGCTGGCGGCAATCACCGCCGTGATGCGTTCGTCGAGTGCCAGCAACTCGGCCATTGCGGCCTCGCCGTCTGCCTCCCGCCGCCCACCGGCCAAGACGCCACCCTCGGGTACCATCAATCCCTGCGATTCCATCGCTGCCATGTAGCTCTCGACATACCAGTCGCTACTGACCAGCTCAGGGTCGGGGGCAATCAACCCGATCGCCCGATGACCGAGGTGCACCAGATGTTGCACTGCCTGGGTCATCCCCAACGCGACATCGTGGGTCACCCAGACGGCACCGACTTGGCCGATGCAGACATGGGCAATACCAGCAGCGACCAAGGCATCCAACCGGGCGTCGGCGTGTTCGGGGTCAAAGAGCACCACCCCGTCCACCTGCCCGCTCCGGGCTACCTGCACACACCCTGCCGCAGGGTCGTCGGTACGGGGGATCAACAAGAGCGACAATCCGCGTTGCGATGCCGCATCTGCCATGCCAGCCAAAACCTCGGCAGCGGTCGGATCGGCCAAGCGGTCGTAGCCCCGGGCGATCGATACACCCAATGTGTGGCTCCGGCCGCGCATCGCCCGGGCTGCATGCCGCGGGTGATACTGCAACGTGGTCACGGACTCCCACACCCGTCGCTGTGTCTCGGCCGGGATGGATCCCTGCCCGTTGAGTACATACGACACCGTTGCGGTCGATACCCCTGCGTGTGCGGCAACGTCTTTGATGGTTACCATGGCGCCTCAGGGTGGGGGAATTGCGTGGGAGGTTAATCGATTAACCGATTATAGCGAGTAGGCAGAATTCTGTCAATAGGGTCGCCCAAAAAGCACTATAATAGCCACATCCACCCAAAGGAGCACCCATATGAGCACGATTATCGACCTGCGTAGTGATACCGTCACGCATCCATCGCCTGCCATGCGCCAAGCCATGTTCGACGCCCCATTGGGCGACGACGTGTATGGCGATGATCCGACCGTCAACGCCCTCGAGCAATTGGCTGCCGCCAAAGTAGGCAAAGAAGCCGCCCTGTTTGTGTCGAGCGGCACCATGGGCAACCTGTGTGGCGTGCTGGCCCACTGCGGCCGCGGCGACGAGATCTTGGTGGGCGATAAGTGCCACATTTACAACCACGAAGCGGGCGGCGCATCGGTGCTCGGCGGCGTCGCGTATCATCCGCTCCCCAATACAAGCATGGGCGAGATCCCGCTCGACGCCTTGGCCGGTGCGGTGCGCGACCCCGACAATCTGCATGCGGCGCTGACGCGGCTCATCTGCCTCGAAAACACCCACGGCGGCGTGGGCGGCATCGTCGTCCAGCCCAGCTATATGGCCCAGGTCAAAGCATTTGCCGACAAATCTGGCCTCAAGGTCCACCTCGACGGCGCCCGTTTGTTCAATGCAGCCGTCGCCCTGCGCGCCGATGTGCGTGAGATTACCAAGCATGTCGATACGGTCCAATTCTGTCTGTCCAAAGGCCTCTCGGCGCCGATTGGATCGATCTTGGCCGGCGACGCGGCATTCATTAGCAAAGCCCGGCGCCTGCGCAAAATGGTCGGTGGTGGGCTGCGCCAAGCCGGCGTGATTGCAGCTGCGGGTATTGTGGCGCTCAACGAGATGATTGATCGACTGGCCGAAGACCATCAGCATGCGAAAGTCCTGGCTTCAGGGTTGAACAGCATCGCCGGCATCAGCTGCGACGTGGCGCGTACCGAGACCGACATGGTCATCTTTACCATTACCGACGGCCGCGACATGAAGCAGTTCATGGCCAAGCTGACCGCAGCCGGCGTACTCGTCGGGGGCTTCGGTGGTACCAGCGTACGGGCCGTCACCCACTACGGCATCGACGGCAATCACATCGAACAAACCCTCGAAATTGTCCGTAAGACAATGAGTAATTAGTAGCTAGTAGTGAGTAATGAGTAGTTTGTAGCTGGTGGTGTTTGTGATAATTAAATACGTTATCCACCACCTATTTCAACTACTCATTACTATTTACTATCTGTTATCTCCCACTGATACCTGAAAACTGATTACTGAAAACTAATAATGGTTTCAATCTACGATATTGCCCGAGCAGCCAACGTCTCGCCGTCGACCGTGTCCCGTGCATTGCAGGGCAATACGCGCGTAGGCACGGCTACGACGGCGCGCATTTTGGCGATTGCCCACGAACTGGGGTACGTTCCCAGTAGCGCCGCCCGCAATCTGAGTACGCAGCGGAGCAACACCATAGCGGTGATTCTGTCGTCCATCGCTGACCCGGCCATCGGGACGGTGGTCGATGGCATCGAACGCCAGGCGGCGCGGCTGGGCTACGATATCTTGTTGGCGATTAGCCACAATCAGACCGGCCGTGAGCAAGAGATTATTGCAACGGCGCGGCAGCGCCGCGTCGACGGCATTGTGCTGATTGCCTCGCAGATGGCCGCACGCTACAACCAGCTCTTCGACGATCTGCACATCCCCACCGTAGTCATCAGCGAACAAGAGCTCCACGACAACGTGCTGGTGGTGCGCGCCGACGATTACGCGAGTGCGCAGCTCGCCACCAACCACCTGCTCGATTTGGGACACATCCGCATCGGCTACCTCGGCGTGCACGACCGCCCTGCCTCACAGAAACCGCGCGTGGCCGGCTACTACGACGCGTTGACGGCGCGCGGTATAATCCCCGACCCCGAGTTGGTGCTCATCGGCAACCGCGCCGATCATCTGGCCAACGGCTATGCGGCGGCGCCTGCATTTGTGCAACGCAGGGCGACGGCGGTCTTTTGTTACAACGATTCGAGCGCCATCGGCCTGCTGTCGGGCTGCCGCCATCACGGCATCACCGTGCCCGAGCAGTTGAGCGTTGTCGGGTTTGACGACATCGATATGGCGCAATACAGCACCCCGCCGCTGACGACGCTACGCCAGCCACGCATGGCCATCGGCGAAGCGGCCCTCAAGACGCTCCTCCTGCGTATGCAGGAGCAGTCCACCGAGAGCCTGACCTTCCCCGGCGAACTCATCATCCGCAAATCGACCGCCCCCGGGCCACAGAAACCAGAGCCCAAGGTGGTGAAGCTGTTGGGCTGACTTCGGCATCCGCATACAAAGAAAAAGCAGGGCAGGGACGCCGTACACGTCGCCCGTCGCCCGTCGCATCACTGTCATACACAATGCAGGCGACGCTGGGGGAGTTGGGGGCAACGTACCCCGCTTCGCGGGGCATGACGACGTCGCCCGTCGGGGTACATCACACCACCGACACCACCACCAAAACCACAACACCAACGCTCAACACCGACCCACAACCGCGCGTGGTACGCGTGTAGATGCGGTTGTAGAGCGCACGGCGCGGATTGGTAAGCCAGCCCCAGCCACGTGGCGCTTTGATGCCGAGGTTGTGGCGCACATATCGCTTAACCGACAATCGCGACGCAATTCTTTTTGCCAATGATGGGATGCGAAAACGAAATTTCATCACATGTT
>QWQY01000109.1 GCA_003670675.1 Chloroflexota bacterium | reverse complement strand
CTGCGACTTTGGCGAGTGGTGTTGCACCACCACTCGACACGCAGATGAAATGCAAACCCGCGTCTTTGAGCATCTGAGCTTGACCGACCGCATCATCGGGAGTCAACCCGTCTTCGTGCCAATCGGTGCCGTTGATGCGTGCACCAAAGGCAATATGCGCCGGCAATACGGATTGGACGGCACGCACAACCGCTAATGGAAACGTCATGCGCCCCGCCAGATCACCACCCCAGCGGTCGGTGCGGCGGTTACTAATGGGCGAAACAAATGATTGGAGCAAGTACCCGTGGGCGAGATGCAGCTCAATGCTGTCGACCCCTGCTGCCACCGCACGGACGGCTGCATCGCGGAAGGCAGTGATGATACGTTGGATCCCTGCCTCATCGAGTTCGTGGGGGATCTGCCAGCCGTTGTCGTAGGGGATTGCGCTCGGGCCGACTACTTGCCAGCCGCCGTTACTCGGGCTGAGTTGCCCCGAACCTTGCCCGGGCAGTGGGCCAGATGCTTTGCGCCCCGCATGGCCGAGTTGGACGCCAAAGGTGACCGCAGGCGCGACGACTTTTGCATAGCGTATAACGTCTGCCATGGCGCGAGTAGCGTCATCCGAATAGAGGCCAACGCAGCCATGACTAATCCGGCCGATACGTTCCACGCCTGTCGCTTCGATGACGACCATCCCAGGGCTGGCGGTGGCTACCCCGGTGAGATGGACCATGTGCCAATCCGTCATGACACCGTCATTGGCGCTGTATTGACACATCGGTGCCACCACAATGCGATTTGCAATCGTCAACGGGCCGATGGTGAGGGGTGTAAATAACTGTGCGGTCATGCGCTTCTCCCTTTTGGTGGTACCCGTTGGATTATACGTCGTCCAAACAATGCTGTCCCAGCCGTATAATGACGTATCAACCGTATGAGCAACGCCCATGTCCACGCAGCATTCGTTCTTCGATAGCCACGCACATCTGAACAACGAGCAATTCGCCGCTGACCGTGGCAACGTCGTCAGCCGCATGCGGGCGGCTGGGGTGACACGTGTCTGCGAAATCGGGTACGACCTCGTCTCTTCGCAGGCTGCAATCAAAAGCGCAGAGACCAACGACGGGTGTTGGGCAGTCATCGGGGTGCAACCCAATCATCCAGAGGTCGCCAACGACCCACACTGGCTCGACCATCTGGGTGCACTTGCGGTCCATCCAAAAGTCGTCGCAATCGGTGAAATCGGTTTTGACCATCATTATGCGATTGCGCCGGTAGCGGTCCAAGAAGAACTTTTTCGCTCCCAAATTGCACTCGCCGCCACGCACCGCTTGCCGATTGTCATCCACAGCCGTGAGGCCCACGCAGACACCTTGCGGGTCCTCAGCGACGTCAGACATCCCTATGGCGTCATCATGCACTCGTTTTCGGGTGATGTCGGCTATGCTGAGGCGTGTATTGCGATTGGCTGTACGTTGTCGTTGAGTGGTCCGATAACCTTCAAAAACAATACCCAAATGCATGCCGTTGTCGACGCCGTGGGGCTTGAACATCTGCTGATCGAAACAGATAGTCCGTACCTTTCACCCCATCCGCTCCGCGGCAAGCGGAACGAGCCGACAAATGTCCCAGTAATCGCGGCGTTCATTGCCGCACGCAAGGGGTGTTCGGTGGCAGAGGTCGCCGCGGCAACCTGGGACAATGCCAATCGCGTGTTTGGGTTATCAGATGACAACGGCTGATGGCACCGCACCACGATTGCGCATCCTCGTTGTAGCGCCGGTTACCCCGTTCCGCGGCGGGATAGCCCAATTCAGCACAATGCTGGTCAATGTACTCCACGCAGAGCATGACGTTACATGCTGGGCCATCGACCCGTTGTACCCCTCGGCTTTGTTCCCAGGCAATCCACGTCCAGCGACAGGGTCGACACTCTCGTGTCGCATCGAGGCTCGGATCCATGGGTGGAACCCCATCGCGTGGGCGACTACGTGGCACACGGTGCGACCGCAGGCCTTCGACATCGTCATCTGGCAGTGGTGGACCCCGTACTGGGTCCCGTTCCTCCTTATGCTGGTCGCGCAGGCAAAAATGCGTGGAATTGCGACGATTGCCCTGAACCATCAACTCGTTGAGCCGGACGCACCACAGTGGCAGGCGCTGCTAGCACGGTTGACGCTCACCCTCGCCGATGGGGTGATACACTTCGGGAACAGCACCCCGCAGCACACGATGCATCGGTGCCTTCCACTCCCACTGCATGGCGCACTCTTGCAGCGTCAGCAGTCACCCGTCAACATCCGTCATGTGCTCACCATCCCTGACAATGCATTTGTTGTCCTCTGCTTTGGGTTTGTGCGGCCGTACAAAGGCATTGATATCGTACTCTCTGCCATGCAACAAACCTCCCCACAGATCCACCTCCTGCTCGCTGGCGAATGGTGGCACAACGACCCTGTATTGCGCGCACAATGTCGCGAACGCACAATCGCAGCGCGCATCCATGTGGTCGATCACTACATCCCTGATGAGGACGTAGCAGCGTATTTCGCTGCTGCCGACGTTGTAGCGCTACCGTACCGGAATGGGAGCGTAAGCGGGGTGGCGACGTTGGCTGCAAGCGCAGGCAAACCGCTCCTGGTCAGCGATGTCGGTGCACTGGCCGGGCTCGCCACGGTGCGTCAGGTGGTCGCTCCCAACACACCAGACGCATGGGCAGCGGCACTGCAACAGGCGTTCGTGCAGGGCACACCACCCGTCACGCCCATACCTGACCGACCCAGCTGGCAGGCACTCGTGCAGACTATCGAAGAACTGACTGCGTCCGTTGCAGGAGGGCCGAGATGAACATCCCATTGAGTGTGATTATCCCGGTCTACAATGAAGCACAGACAATTGGACAGGTATTGACACTACTCACGACGTTGCCACATATCACCGATATCATCGTCGTTGATGATGCATCGACTGACGGCACCGGTGCAGTCGTAGCGGCACAACCCGATGCCGCCAAAATCACGATGGTACGGCACCCACGGAATTATGGGAAAGGCGCTGCGATACGGACCGCACTGCCGCTGGTGCGCAATACCGTTGTGGTCATCCAAGACGCAGATCTCGAATACAACCCAAACGAGCTTTCGTTGCTTCTCGAACGAATCCAGGCGGGTGCTGATGTCGTCTATGGGACCCGATTTGGGGTCCATAAGCCCCTTGGTATGCTGTTCACTCACCGCCTCGGCAATCATCTCTTGACCGCGTTGTTCAATCTGCTCTATGGCACACAGCTGACCGATCTCGAGACCTGCTACAAAATGTGGCGCATCAACACGATGCACCGCATGGTCATAGACAATGATCGGTTCGACATCGACCCCGAGTTGACTGCCAAATGGGTGCGCAGTGGGTATCAGATAGCCGAAGTACCGGTCCATTATCTGGGTCGGCCCTATCGAGCCGGCAAAAAAATCCGCCCACGCGACGCCCTTTCAGCGTTCCGCACCATGTGGCGCTACCGCAGGTATCGCACATCATGACGGACACCCCGCGCAACATCGTGATTGTCTGTACCAGTGCGCCATGGCACCCTGGGCCACGGGCACGCATGATCCCCTTGGCTGCGTATGGGGTTAGGCAGGGAATCCCGGTGACCCTCTTGTGCCTCGATCCATGTGCGCGGACCACACCGACGCACGCAACGACAATCGATGGGGTCGCCGTCATCCCCGTCGCCCAGATGCATGTCGGTGCAGACGGCGCCGCCTTGCGTGGCCTTTCGCTCGTCTGGACCGCACTGTGTGCGATTGTGGCATTTACCCGCGAACTGATGCGCCGCCAGCCGACCGATATTGTCATCGCCAAGGCACAACCAATGAATGGGATTGCAGCCTGCATTGCGGGCTGGTGGTGTGGCGCGCGCCTCCACCTCGATAGTGACGACGACGAAGCCGGGTCGCATCATTCTGCGCACTGGTTCATGCAACACCTGCTAGGAATGTTCGAACGCTGGTTGCCATCACACGTCACGACAACGACTTGTGCGACAGACTGGCAAACAGAGCGCCTACGGGCACGGGGGGTAACTTCGGTATCGACCATACCCAATGGACTTTCCGACAAACAGCTGACACAGCCCGGTGCACATCAGCTACTCGCTATCCGTCTACAGTACGGATTGCCGCCTACATATATCGTCTATGCCGGCAATCTGTCGACCGGTGCGCATGCAGTCGATCTGCTCATCGAAGCATACGCGGCTGCCGCAGTCAATGTGCCATTAGTGATTGCTGGTAGCGGCCACGAGCGCGCGGCACTACACCAGCTGGCCCAACAACGACATTGCGAACAGACTATTCGCTGGCTTGGCAACATCCCCATTGGCGACATCCCTGCGCTGTTGGCAGGTGCAATTGCAAGCGTCGACCCGGTGCGGCAGTGCGATGCCGCAGCAGCACGGTGCCCACTCAAAATCCTCGAAAGCATGGCCCAAGGCACACCGGTAATTACCAGTGATGTCGGTGACCGTAGCCAAATCCTTGGTCCTGCCGGCATTTACACAGCGCCTGGACATGTTGCTGCGTATGCCACCGCCATCCGCACGGTCTGCGCAGGCAGCCCACAAGCCCAGAATGGCGTAACCGATATGCGGGCCTACTCGTGGCAAACCATTGCGCCGCGCTGGTACACCGCCCATGGGCTTGTGCCAACCGAGGTGGCGTATGCGTGACCAAGTACGGATTATCATGCCGACTCGTGATCCCAGCCGCGTGCGGAGCATGATGCAAACACTCAGCGCAGATGGGTGGTCAGAGTGTGTCGTCATCCACCCTCCCAGTGCGGCTGCGGTTGGCGGTACCCCCGCCATCGTGACCAATCACTTGCTGAGTCCTGCGGCAGCACGCAACCGGGGAGCAGCAGGTGCACGCACTGCCTTTCTCTGCTTTCTTGACGACGACGTCGATTTCAGCTCTGCCACGCTTGATGCGTTGCTCAGCCAATGTGCGTCTGCAGGGGTTATTGCAGCAGGGCCCGTCCTCGAAGATAGCCCGACCGACCACTATTGGCGCCGCTGTATGCACCGCGTGATGTGTGGTCCACAGTATGCGTCGTCGAGATCATCCGATGTCGAGCATCTCATGAGCATGTGCCTGGTCGTACGTCGGGACGCATTCGAGGCAGTCGGTGGATTCGACGAGCGCTATACCCAACCCGCCGGCGAAGACACAGCGTTAACGATGCGCCTCGCAACGCTGGGGGCGTTGGCAATCGTACGAACTGCACGCATCACCCATCGACCCCAACCCGATGGGTGGAGCACCGCATCACGCCGGCTTTTTCGCTACGGCACAGCCTGGGCGCAGGTCAGTCACACGGCTGGACCAGGAAGACGTTGGATCCATCGACTCTCTCCCGTTGTGCGTTGGTGCCTCCTCGGGGTGATGCCGTTGGTTGCGCTTGGTGATGCACTCATCGCGACGAGCTGGCGCTATTGGCTGGGGTATGCGTGGCTCCGTTTGTGCTGGTATGCCGGTTGGTTAACTGCCGCTCCCGGTAATCGCGCGGTGTCGTCATGATCAGCATTGGTTTGGCGACACGCAATCGTCCCGAACGCCTAGCGCAGTGGGTCGCACATTTACAGCAGCTCGACGGCGCACCTGATGTGCCCGTATTGATTGTTGACCAGTCGTCGCACCCGACCACGATGACACTGCCCGACAACATCCACTACCTGCATCGCCCGGGGAGCGGACTAGCCATCGCGCGCAACATCTTGCTCCATGTCTGTGAGACCACGTATCTTGTAGTGTGTGACGACGATTGTGTACCCGAGCGCGACTGGCTCACCGTTGCCCGCCGGCTCGTCACCACTTCCCCCCAGGTCGCGCTCTGGTTTGGTGCAACCTACCCAACCGGCACAGACTGGACACTCCACCACGCACCTACCCCTGCAGGGACAACTGCCTGGGCGTCACGCCCCGATGGCAATGTGTGTTTGGCACTGCGCACTTCTCCCACTACGGTGCAGGTACAGCAACCCGTTGCCATCCTCGAATCATTGGGGCAAGGCAACAATATGATCATCCATGTGCCAACAGCACGTACGGTGGGAGGGTTCGACACGTTGTTAGGAGCAGGCGCACACTGTCGTTCGGGCGAAGATGTCGAATATGCGCTACGCCTTCTCTGCCTCCACCATAGCTGTGCATATCATCCGGCGTTGCGTGTCTTGCATGATGCCTGGCAAACCCCTGAGCAGGCAGCACGTGCGGCGCATGGGTACACCGTGGGCATGGTGGCCGTGCACACATGGTATGCATGGTATGGCGTATCGGTAGCGCGAGAGTATCTGGCGTTTCGCTTTGGATTGCGGTCTACCATTCTGCGCGCCGGCACCCCTACCAGCAGGTACCGCGAGCGGATGCAGTGGCGAATCCAGAAGATTTTGCGGGCAGTGGTTGCATCGCTGTGGGGAGTCATTCTCGGATGTGTCCTCATCGCGCGCAGGGGGGTACCATGGCACTCCGCTCGCTGAGTCCTTGGGGTGTACACATTGGTGCGGTCATGACTAGCACCGCGGTTG
>QWQY01000108.1 GCA_003670675.1 Chloroflexota bacterium | reverse complement strand
GACTCC
This sequence comes from Chloroflexota bacterium, assembly GCA_003670675.1. GTDB lineage: Bacteria > Chloroflexota > Chloroflexia > Chloroflexales > Roseiflexaceae > UBA965. Next base: position 6,567 of record QWQY01000108.1, on the reverse strand, counting down.
TCCCACTGACGATACGCCGTGCGCTCGCCACGTGCAATACCCACCGCAACAAACAAATCGGGCGTTGCCGAGTCGCGGGACTCAGGGGTCAAGTACCAGGGTACGCTGCCTGCGACCAGCACATCGCGACGATTGCGGAACAATGCATCGAGGCCGCCCTGGAGCGTCACAATCCAGCGTAGACGGCGGGTGCTTTCACCTGTCAAAAGACGTTGTGTCATGGTGCGTTCTTTCTAGCGCGTGAGTACGCTTAACTGCGTGCAGCAGTGGCACTCGCAATGGCGCGTTTGACACTTTCTTCGGGGGATACTTTGATTTGCACATCGACAAGGGTACCGTCTGGGCCAATTACCACGTGGCTCCGCGTGACACCCATGTATTTTTTGCCGTACATGCTCTTTTCGTTCCACACACCATATGCCTCACAGACCGCATGGTCGGTGTCGGCCAACAGGGGGAACGGCAAGCTGAATTTGTTCTTGAACTTGGCATGCGATGCAACCGAATCAGGACTAATGCCGAATACCACCGCATTTGCATCGGTCACTTCAGCATAGCGATCGCGAAACCCGCACGCCTGCGTCGTGCACCCCGGAGTGTCGTCTTTGGGATAAAAGTACAAAACCACCGTCTGCCCACGCAACGCGGCCAGGTCAACGGTGTTGCCTGCGTCGTCGAGCAGGGTGAATGTCGGGGCTGGTGCGCCAATGGTCAGTGTGGTCATGTGCGTCCTCCATCAGTTGGGCGACTCGTGTACAATGAAACCTGGTTGCGACTGCTAGCACGTTTGTGCTATTTTGTATTGTACGTGAAGTCTGCGTGCGAATCAAGGGGTTTGCCGCGACGTTCACTGATAAGGTACGGGTATGCGTGTCGACGTATTGACATTGTTCCCTGCGATGTTCGATGGCCCACTCAACACCAGCATCCTCAAACGCGCGCAGGCAGATGGGCATCTCGATGCCCAGGTCCACGATATCCGGGCCTATACCACCGACAAGCATCATACCTGCGACGACACCCCATTCGGTGGTGGAGCCGGCATGGTCATGAAGATTGCCCCACTCGCCGCCGCCATCGAGGCAATCAGTGCCACCGATGAGCGTCCACCACACGTTATCTACCTCACGCCCGATGGCACCACGTTGACCCAAGCCATTGCCCAAGAGCTCCGTACGCAACCGCGTCTGATGCTCATCTGCGGACATTACGAAGGCATCGACGAACGCGTCCGCACACGCTATGTGCACCAAGAACTATCGATCGGCGATTACGTGTTGACTGGCGGCGAGTTGGCTGCACTCGTGGTAATCGACGCCGTGACGCGACTGCTCGATGGCGTGATCAGCGCTGATTCGTTGGCCGAAGAATCGCACAGCGATAGTTTGCTCGAGTACCCCCACTACACCCGACCTGCGGTCTGGCAAGAGATGGACATCCCCGCGGTGTTGCGCAGTGGCGACCATGGTGCAATTGCTCGATGGCGCCGTCTGCAACGCCTCGAACGGACCTTTCAACGCCGTCCCGACCTGCTCGCTCACGCACAACTCGATAAACACGACCGGGCGTTTTTGCGATCGCTGGGCTGGCATGATCCACTCTGGACCGAAAGGCCGCCGCGCAAGCACACCCCCAAACCCCTGCCAGAACCGTCGAGTGCGCGTCACGACACCGCAGAGTAACTGCATCAAAGTGATGAATTCTGAGTGTTTTTGTCATCTGTCTGATATCTTTTCATCTTGCCCCTGTCTACAAGATGCCATATACTGTCCTGTAGTACAGACCCGACAGTCGCCGCAAACTGCTGGCATTTGTCGATTCTCATGCCGAATTATCCTGCCAACCTGACGGAGGAAACCAATGTTCGGAAACAAAAAACCGCAACCGGCGGTCGCCATGGTGACCAATACAAAGCCGGAAACGGTGATTGGAAGTAACACCAGCTTTGTGGGTACCATCAAATCAGACGGCAACATGCGTATCGATGGCACCGTCGAAGGTGATATTGAAGTGCTCGGTAACTTGATTATCGGCGAGACAGGTCGGGTTATTTCGACCATCAAAGCCCAAAACTGCCACGTATCGGGTGCAGTCCGCGGTGTCATCACTGTTGTCGACCAACTCGAGATTTCGCCCAGCGGCAAGGTCTGGGGCGATATCATGACATCGGCGCTCCACATCGAGCCGGGCGGTCTGTTCCGCGGCCAGAGCACGATGTCGGCCAACGCCGACGAGCCGCTTCTGCTCGAAGCACCCAAGACGCGCCCCAACAGCTAAGTGAAGGCAGGTGCTCGTATGTCTCAGCGTACGCGCACACGATCGGCAGGGGATCGCAGACGCTCAACGCTCCGCGAGATGCTCATTGCCGGACGGCGCAGAATGACACCAACCACCATCATTTTGTTGGTGGTTTCGGTGTTATTTGTGTATAACTTCGTCGTTCAAGTCGTCCGCCAAACCCAGCTCGAACAGTACCGCGACAGCATTGCCCAAAATGTCATACGACTCCGCGATCAGAACGCAGCACTCACCCGCTCTGTCACATACTTTGAGTCGCGTGATTACGCCGAATCTGTTGCCCGTGAACAACTCGGTTATGCCCGCCCCGGCGACACCGTCATGATGCCCACCTTCCCCGAGCAACTCTCGACGACCGCACCCGTGGTCCCCGTCACACCCACGACCACCGCGCCGAGCGAACCCAATTGGTTACGCTGGTGGAACATGCTCAGCGGCGGCAAATGACGGACGCACTGTCGATTATCATCGTCAACTGGAACGGGTGCGCGCTCCTGCAACGTTGCTTGACAGCCCTCAAGCCCCAGCTCGCACCCGGCGACCAGGTCATCGTTGTCGACAATGGCTCGCACGACGGCAGCGTCAGCTGGCTCGAAACCACCCACCCGGACATCACCTGCATTTCCTTGCCTACCAATCGCGGGTTCAGCGGTGGCAATAATGCCGCCTTGCCCATATGCACGAATCCGTGGATATTTTTGCTCAACAACGATGCATTTGTCGAGCCGGGTGCCGTAGCCGCGTTGCGTGCTGCAACCGATTGTGATAATCGCATCGGTGCAATCAGCGCGACCATGGTGTTTGATCATGCCCCCGATTTGATTGCCTCCAACGGCATCGTGTTGCGGCGCGATGGCGTCGCACTCGACCACGGGATGACCGAACCGGTGGCTGATTTGCCTGCAGACCCGTTTGCCGTCACGGGGGCCAGCGGTGGTGCAGTGTTGCTCCGTCGCACCATGGTCGACGACATTGGCTTGTTCCCAGACGATTTTTTTAATTATCTCGAAGACGTCGACCTCGCCTGGCGTGCCATTTTGCGTGGCTGGCAGACACTCAGTTGCCCCGCTGCTCGCATCCGGCACGTCTATTCGGCTACAAGCGGGCAGGGGTCACCGTTCAAACAACGACTGTTGGGTCGCAATCGCTGGCGCACGTTGATACGATGCCTGCCGACCGCATTGTGGTGGCGCTTGTGGCATCATATTCTGGCCTACGAGTTGGCTGCGTGCGCGGGTCTTGCGATACAGGGTGCATGGTCCGGTATTGCGGGGCGGTTTTCGAATATCGCTGACATCACCGTTCTCTTGTCGCAACGCCAGGCAATCCAACGCCGGCAGACCGTGCCCGATACGCTGATCGAAGCACTCCTCGCACCTGCGCCGTGGCCATGGCAAGAGCTCCAAAACATCCGCCGTCTCGCTGCCGTGATGGCAGCTCGACGTACACAGTGAGGCACGTATGATCGCATTTCGCACGTTTTGGGCCGCTTGCGTCGACATCTACGAAGATCTGTTTTTGGTGTTTGCAGCCAATGCGCTCTGGTGCGCAGTGGCAATTCCTTTGCCGTATTTGACCGTGGTATTTGCCCAACGCGAGCTCTACCTGGGCATGGTTGTCTGTGCATTGTTGGCTCCGTTGCCGTTTGCGTTGGCTAGTGGCGGGCTGACCACGTTGGCACGCCGATTTGTCGATGGCAAAGCCACACCATGGCGTCTGTTGCTCAGTGGCGTGCGCGTCAATATGGGTCAGCGTGTCAAGGTAATGTACGTGTGGGCTGGGGTTTTCTATACCTGCCTGGTGAACATCTGGTTCTATGCAAACCAACCAGATTTCGCCTACGCGTACTTCGTCGCGTTCTTTTTCGTCGATGTTGCACTCTTGTGGCTGACCTTGCTGGCATTTCTGTTGCCCGTCCACGAAATCCTGGGCACGGCACCGCTGGGCAAGATTTTCCGCAATGCGTTGGGCCTCATGTTCTCGGTGGCGGGGGCTGCACTGGTCATCCTCGTGATTGGATCGGCATTGTTTGTGTTTGCGACGCTGTTCGAAATCGTCATGATTTTCTTTTTCGGTATGTTCTTGGCACTCTGGGGTGCGCGCACCACCGACGGAGCCATCGCACGTCTGAATGACAGCATCGCAGCCGAAGCACAGAAGGCCGACGAGGAGAGCGGCGAACGCCGTCCCGCAGGCCAAGTCCGCCCCAAATAACTCAGCGTAGCGTTACCCCACCATCGACCGGCAAGATAACCCCGGTCACATAGCGCGCCTCGGCCAAATAGAGCACCGCCTGCGCGACATCGGCTGCCGTCCCCGCCCGCTTGAGCGGGATATGCGCACTGGCCTGGGCTGTCCGTTGTGCATCCCAGTCCTCCGGGATCAACGCCAACCCGGGGGCTACTCCGTTGACGCGGATGTCGGGTGCGAGCTCGAGTGCCAAACTGTGTGTCAGTTGTGTCAATGCTCCCTTGCTGGCCAGATATGGGGCATAGGCACGCCACGGTCGATAGACGCCGGCATCACAGATGTTAATCACCGCACCCTGTCGTTCCGCTAGCCAAGGCCGGGCCGCTTGGATGGCCTCGAACGCAGCCTCGACATTGATGCGGTTGAACCGACCAAAATCTGCTCCCGTGGCGGTGTCGAACGGGGTCCTCCCCCAGATGCCTGCGTTGTTGACCAACACATTGAGTTGCCCATAGTGCGCACAGACAGCGTCGACAAATCCCGCCGCAGCACCGACCTGCATGAAATCTGCCTGATACAGGAACACCTCAGATCCCGCCGCCCGCAGGGTAGCTGCCAAGGCGATTGCGTCGTTGTGCGCGTGATGGTAATGTACCGCCACTCGCATCTGCTGCTGTGCGGCACGCTGAACAATGGCTGCCCCGAGGCGATGCGCCCCGCCGGTTACGGCAATCACTGCACCGCTCTGCTGTGTGTTCATCGTTTCTCTCCCGTGGTACGATACAGCATCATACCAAGACGGGGGAGTGCATGCCCATACGAACGTTTATTTTTGATTTCGACGGTACCATTCTCGACACCGAGTCACAAGATTTCGTCGTCGTCGACGAGATGTGGAAGGCCCACGACCAGGTACTCGAGCTCTCCGAATGGCGCACTGGTCTGGGCACCACGGGCGGGTTCAATCCGTACGACGCACTCGAAGCACGGCTGGGCCGTTCCATCGACCGAGCGCATTGGAAGGCCCACAATCACCAACGACTCCTCGAGCACTGCAGTACACAACCCATCCGGCCCGGCGTGCATGCATTGTTCGACTACGCGATTGCACACGGCATCACGTTGACGGTAGGTTCGAGCGGTAACCGCGAATGGGTCCATCGGTGGCTCCACGAACACGGCATTTTTCATCATTTCGCTACCATCGTGACATCCAATGACGTCAGTGCAGTCAAACCGTCGCCCGAGATTTTTCTGACGGTCGCCGCTAATGTGGCCGCACAGCCGGCAGATTGCCTCGTCTTCGAAGACTCGGCCCATGGGGTCACGGCCGCCAATCGTGCCGGTATGCGCTCCGTCGCGGTACCAATCCCGTCCCTGGTCGACGCCTGGATGCCCGACACAGCCCTGCGCCTGCGCACCCTCGCCGATATCACCCCCGCCGAGCTGGTTGCCCGCGCCACGGCAGCCCCGCTCCCCAACGCGACCGCGTAGCACCATTGCTGCAACATCACGCAGTTTGATATGAAAAACGCCCCAGGCACGATGCCTGGGGCGTTGTGTGTGCGCTACGGCGCATCCTCGGTTGGTACGACACTCTACCGTGTACGTTCTGGAGTGCATGAGAACAACGAAAACCGCACGCCGCACACATCCCGCACCGTTCCCCAACACACTGCGTGGCTTTGCCCGCCATCGCAATGGAACAACCGAACAGAACCGGCATGGCCATGGAATGATCAGGCGCGGATGCCGCCGAGGAAGAGGTCGACCAGCGCTTGGCTCTGCGCACGGGCGTCACGGTTGCGATGCGACGACATCGAAAACGGATACAACATCCCCAAAAACGCCCATGTCGTCAACATCACGTCGAGTTGCCGTACCGTGCCTGCCTGTATCCCAGCAGTGATGATGGCCCGTATCGGCCCAATAAACTGTTGCTCATAGCGCACGCCGAACGACGCCCGGTCCGTGTCTCGCAGATGCTGCAGCTCGACCATCGCCAAGCGCATCGCCGCACGTTGGACTCCATCGAGATCGAGCAACCCCGCCACAATAATGGTGAGTTGCTCGTCGATG
>QWQY01000107.1 GCA_003670675.1 Chloroflexota bacterium | reverse complement strand
GCGCACACAGACGGAGCAACAGATGCCTTCACGATACGCCGATGTCCCCGAATACTACGCAACGTTGACCGACGCACAACGGACAACCATGAGCGAGATTATCGATTTCGTCCTCACCGAGTTCCCGCACCTCGAGGTCAAAATCGCCTGGAACAAGCCACATATCCACCACAACGGCAAGTATGTCCTGGGGATGGAAGCCGCCAAGAAACACCTGATGTTTCACCCGTGGAGTGTCCCCGTCTTCGAGAGTTTTCTGCCGCGGCTGACTGGATATGTCAGCGGCAAGCGTACCTTCCAAATACCCCTCACCTGGACCATGGACCGTACCCTTATCCGCGACATCGTCGTCGCCCAATTGGCGACGATGGAGTAACGGTACCCGGCGACACCGTCCGTTGCACCTGCAACGGACGGTTTTTTGTGTCACGCAGGGATGACAAACGTACTGAACGAATCCGGCGGCAGTGCCGGGGTAATCACCTAATGACCGATCATGATGGATGAGGGGTACAAACGTCACTCCCGCCGACATTATTTGCCCCATGGGCATGCGGAAGCCCGTAAAGTTGGCAAGGACACCCTGCGCAAAAAACGCGCTGCATGGTGCCGCCTCACGTGTGACGTATTGCCCCTATGGTACGCTAGATTGGAGAGATGCAAATCAAGGAGGCTCGTATGCCGCTCGACGTGATTGCCTTGGCGAGCGCAGTGCGTGACATGACCACCCATGTGGTGTCCGGTGCGGCCGAACGTCTGCGTCAACGTGCCATGATCCGTACCATGCTCGAACGCCACAGCGGTCACGAAGAGCACTGGAACGACGTCGTCACCATCAGTGACCGTACCCAGTGGTTGCTGGCGCGGACGACCGAAGCCTTCGATACCGCCCGTCCCGCACCGTTGTGCCCCGACGAGTACATCATCGTCGCCACCGATGGGTCACAACTCGACGTCGAGCGCCACGGGATGGCGGTCTGCGCGCTCATCAACATCGGTCAGGTGTACATTCGTTACGGCGCCCAGCCCGAGGCCCAGCTCAGCTCGGTGCCACAACTCGCCTACCAAGACCATGATTTGTACATCACCACCGGGCTGCGGCGCATACCCGTCGAAGGGCAATTGCTCAACGCCAAGCGTGATGCCCACGAAGGTATCGCTCTGGCGGCCTTGGCCGAGACACATCAGCAGGGCGAGATCCCCATCGTCGCCCTCCAAGACGGTACGCTGATGCGTTGGAATCTGGCCAACAGCGAAGACGTGGTACGTACCGCTCTGCTCGATCCATATTTGGCAGCCCTCGATCGGTGCAAAGCACTGGGTATCCCGGTGGCATCGTACATCTCACGGCCGCGCTCACCCGAGTTCCTCGGCATGGTACGGCTGATGTTTTGCCCTGATGTGCGGCTGTCTGAGCGCCGTGGGGCGATCTGCGACCAGTGTAGTGATGTACGTGCTGGCCGTGCGCCGTCGTGCCGCCCGTGTGACGACATGGCAGATGCGGATATCTACCTCGATCGGCTCGCCGAAGGGCAACGTGGCCCGATTGCACTCTCACTCTCTCGTGCCAATCGCGAGTTTTACCGCGAGCATGCGATTCATTTCTTTTATCTCCGGGTGGGTGACGAAATCGCCCGTGTCGAGGTGCCGCAGTGGGTCGCCCAAAACGCCGCCCTCGTCGACCGCGTGCATGCAGTCGTCTATGACCAAGCGCTCCGTGGACAAGGGTATCCTGTTGCGCTGGCACGTGCACATGAACAAGCCATCGTGCGCGCGAGCGACCGCAGAGTGTTTTTGCACATGGTCGAACAGATGCTGGTCAACAACGAATTGCCGGCGTTGAATTCGAAAAAACGCAATAGCAAAGAGTTTTCGGCGCTGTAGTTATCAGTTATCAGTTATCAGTTATCAGTTATCAGTTATCAGTTATCAGAGCGCGGTTTTTTGGCAGTCCGACATATAACAAAGAGGATTTTCACGAGTTCGAGTCCTTTTTCGTACATTGGGTTGCACTCGTTTTTTGGCATGATTTCTGTATCAACGAACAGACGTAGCCAGTAGGCAGTTTCACGGGCCTCTTTGTACGCAATGGTCATTTTGTGACGAAAATCAGCACGTGATTCTGCTGCCACCGCTTCTTCAACATTTGCTCCTACACTTGTTGCCGAACGAACGAATTGAAGTAATAACGGACGGAGCATCTGATTGTTCGAATGCAAGCAATACATGCGTACTGCTAACTTAGCAAATGCGTAACTCTTGTCTCGGATGTTGTTTTGGTAGGTCATACAGTCCTCCATATACGTCTCAATGCGAGTATGGAGGAGTGCCGTTACCAAATCATTACCAGACGCGGAGCATGAGAAATAAATGTCCACATACAACACTGCAAACTGAAAACTGAAAACTGCAAACTGATAACTCTTCAGTCGCGTCGCAATCGTTGCGTCAAGCGCGCATAGAACGTATTTGACGAATAGACGCGTTTGAACGCGCACGTCCGTTGCGAGCGGCGAATCGTCACCGTGTCGCCTTCTTGGAGCGGGTGATGATCATTGCCATCTGCATAGACTGCCGCCGAATGCCGGCCGCGCAGCGTCAACTGGAGCGTTGCGTCTTCGTGCAAGACCAATGATTTGATGCTGGTCATATGCGCCGCAATGGGGACCATCACCATCGCTGTCGAGCGTGGGTCCATAATCGGTCCACCCGCAGACAAGGCATAGGCCGTCGAGCCGGTCGCGGTAGAAATAATCAGTCCATCGGAGTGGTAGGTGTTCAAATGCGTGTCATAGATGCGCACGTCGATGCTGATAATGCGGTTGATATCACGCCGGGTGATGATAATTTCGTTGATGGCAATCAGGTCCAAATCTGGACTACCGTCGACATGCGTGACGACGCCCTCGATCATCGAGCGTTCGTCGATCCAACCACCGCCATCCAAGACGGTGCTGATACCCTCGTAGAACGTGTCGGGCTCGAGTTCGGCCATAAAGTTCAAGTGGCCGAGTGCCACTGGCAACACCGGTACGCCGATCCGCATGCCCACACGTGCCGCACGCAACACCGTGCCATCGCCACCTGCTGCCACAAACAAATCGGCATGCTCGACCGAGCGTACGTCACGTCCCTCGTGCGAGGCACTACGCCAGGTGTCGACGCCACGACCCCGCAACCACGTCGTGGCCGCCTCAGAAAAGCGCACACTCGCATCCGAAAAAGGATTGTAAAACACCCCGACGCGCATGGGGTACTCCTACTCGGGCCGCATGACGCGTACAAGCGCGTCGGCGATATGGCTGATATCCGTTACTTCGTGCAGTGTATCACAAGCTGGCCCGACTACCAACAGTGGGACCGGGTTGCGCGTGTGGCTGGGGTCCGATTGGCACTCGAAGTTCCCATGATCGCTCGAAATAACCAACGAATCCTGCGGCCGCAGCGTTGCAACGACCCCACCGATGAGTCGATCAATGCGCGTCACGACGGTCGCCGCGTCAATGGTACTCCGGCCGTGCCCTACGAGGTCCGTCAGGAACGTTTCGTAGAGTGTCAGCACATGGCCCTGTGCAAGGCGCGCCAGGTTGACCCCAGCGTCGTATGGATCTATGGCGGCAACGCGTTCCGGGTGACGCGTCTGCATCACATCGCTGGTGATATCCCACGACAATGCCTGACCTGCCACCAAATCGTCGACCGTGCGAAAACGGACATCCGCACCTTCGGCTGCTATCACACTCGCCGATTTGCGGAGCTTGCGTGTGGCGATGGCATCCCAAAATCCGCTGTCAAAGGCATTGGCAAAGGCACTACTCCCGTGCGTCAAGGCACGCCGCAACACACTCTGGTCGCGCAGGGTTTGTTGCAACGCCGTAGGAGGGAAGTGTGATTGATGCCGTTGGACCAGCCCGACGGCATCGATCCCTGCAAACAATGCGGTCTGGCCCGTCCCACTCTGGGGGAGCCCCGGCACACTGAAGCACGCGTCGATTGCTTTGAGCAGGGCATGTCGGTGCCGTCCAACGGCGTTATGCAGGAGCGGGGCACCAACCAATGCCTGCACAAACCGCATGTCGGTTGTTGCAAAAGGATTATCGCTCCGAGCATCGGTGAGCCCGATTCCATCGATAAAGACAAAGACGATTGCCATGCGGGCACACTCACTTCGTGTATGGCTGCGGGAGGGTTGTATGGCATGACAATGACGAACAGGAATGTCCATTTCATTGACAATTCATGGCAAAAACTCTATACTGACATAATATCGTATGCCACGTGCTTGGCGTCTGATTTTGACGCCGGTTTTTTTGTGTATTCGCGCGAAGCGGGAGTCGTGGCCCACCGCTGAGCTAGTAGTATCCACCTAGGAGAGTTCTTTTATGAGTCAGGGTTCAGAAGGTCATTTCGATTGGACGCAGTTGCTGAACGAGTATGATTATGCTCGTCCGCAGCGTGGTGAAGTGCGCGAAGGCGTCATCATGAAGGTAGAAGCAGATTCGATCCTCGTGTCGATTGGTTCGAAGCGCGAAGGTACCATCACCACCGGCGATCTGCGCACCATGGGCGAAGATTTCGTCACGACCCTCAAGGTCGGTGACACGCTCCAGGTATATGTCCAAGACCCAGAAAACCGCGACGGCGAGCTGGTGCTGTCCGTTGGCATGGTTCAAGTTGCACGCGACTGGGAAGAAGCACTGCAACTCCAAGCCGAAAACGGCATTGTCCAGTCCGCAGTCATCGGCTGCAATAAAGGTGGCTTGTTGGTCCAGTTCAACCGCATCCGCGGTTTCGTTCCGGCATCACAGGTTGCTCAGCTCCATGGTCGTACCGCCGCCGAAGAGCGCCAGCACGCACTGCAGCGCATGGTCGGCCAGACCATTCCGCTCAAGGTCATCGAAGTCGACCGCGAGCGCAACCGCCTCGTGTTGTCCGAGCGCTTGGCCACCCAAGAATGGCGCAAGGCCCAGAAGCACCGCTTGTTGTCCGAACTCCAACAGGGCGATGTCCTGTCGGGTCGTGTCAACCAGCTCACCAACTTCGGTGCATTCATCGATTTGGGCGGCGCCGATGGCCTGGCCCACATCTCCGAACTTTCGTGGCAGCGGGTCAATCACCCACGTGAAGTCCTGTCCCCCGGCCAGGAAGTCCAAGTGATGATCATCGAAATCGATGCCTCACGCGAGCGCATCGGCCTGTCACTGCGCCGCTTGTTGCCCAACCCATGGGACACCATCGAACAGCGCTACACGATTGGTCAAGAAGTCTCGGGCCCAGTCACCAACGTGGCTCCGTTCGGTGCCTTCGTGCAGATCGAAGACGCAGTCGAAGGCCTCATCCATGCCAGCGAAATCGACGGCGAAGGTGCAGTCACCTCCCGCGACAAGCTCCAGCCTGGTGTGACCGTCACGGCGCATATCGTCAGCCTCGACCGCCAGCGCCAGCGCATGGGCCTCTCGCTCAAAAAGCCTGAGGAAATCGAGCGCATCATCGCCGAACAAGCCGCCAAGGCCGAAGCCAGCGAAGAACAAGCCTAATCGTTCCCATCCAAACCACCATCTCGCTCCGGCGAGGTGGTGGTTTTTTGTTTTAATGTGCGGCATCTTGAGAACGCGCGGGGGCGGCCTTTTGTCACGCTGGGTACCGTGTTCCTACCCGCGCCCGCGCACTTGTCGTTGTCTGGACAAACAGAAAGGGATGGTCTGCGATTGCCCCTTGCAACAGGAACAACGAGACCATCCCCAGAACTATGGATAGCTCATCGACAAATCAAAACCAACATGTTACCCAAAAACTACTCATTACTAATTAGTAATTATTCATTACTTCTTCACGATGAGTGGGAACAACCCGCCCTTGAACGGCTCGTCTGCCACCAATCCCTTGCCGTCGGTGATGACGTGCGGCTTGCCATTGAAGCGCGTCCCATCGGGGAAGAAGATAAGCGCAAGCACCCGCCGCGGCTGGCTGGATTTGTTGGCATGCGCATAGTGGAAGGTCAATCCATTGTGGAAGGTCATCTGTCCCTTCTTGAGGGGCACCTTCACCGCCGTGTTGCGATTGATGTCTTTGTTTTCTTCGAATGCAAATATATCCTGCGGATTGACCAAGTCAATGCCAGTGAGCTTGCCCTTGTTTTGTGTGCCCGGCACAAACATCATGCAGCCGTTTTCTTCGTCGACATCGTGCATGGGGATCCACGCAGACAATGCGCCGGGTTCGTGCATCGGCCAATACGGGAAGTCTTGGTGCCATGGGGTGGGCTTGGAGTCGCCGGGCATCTTCCACAACGCATGATCGTGAAAAAGGCGTATACCCGATGCGCCGCTCAACTCCATGGCTGCCCGGGCTATTTTCTCGTTGAGCGAAAACTTGGCCATCACACCGTGGTCACGCCACGTGTTGACGCGCTGGTTGAGCACCTTGTAGTAGTTGCCACCGGCTTTGTCGGTCTGGAGCGCAACTTCTGCCGTCGAATCGAGCATGACCTCGTCGATAGCACCCGACAACTCGTCCAACTCTGCGGGCGTCAGCAGATTGTCGATCTGCACAAATCCATTGGTCTGATAGAAATCAATTTTGCTCTGCGGTAGTTGCATCGTCGCACCTCCTCATGTATCGCCAACGT
>QWQY01000106.1 GCA_003670675.1 Chloroflexota bacterium | reverse complement strand
GCAGACATGCGTATCGCGGTCACCGGTGTGAGTGGGAGGGTGTGCAAGCACGTCATTGCGAAAGCGTTCGCCATGGGGCACAGCGTGCGCAATATTGACCGTGTACAAGCCCCAGAAGGGTCTATCCCCGCGGGAGTCGAATACGTCAATGCAGAGTTGTCGGACTATCAGTCCTTCCATGATGCCATTGACGGGTTCGATGTGTTGATACATTTGGCGGCTATACCTGCACCGGGGGGCTATCCCGAACACGTGGTGCACAACAACAATGTCACCAGTAGTTACAACGCGCTGCTGGCCGCCGCTAAAGTGGGTATCAAGCGCGTGGTGCATGCGTCGAGCATCAATGCAATCGGTGCGGTCTACAGTCGCTGGCCGACCTATGAGTTTTTGCCGGTCACAGAGCTCCATCCGACCTACAGCGAAGATCCGTATAGCTTGTCGAAGTGGATCTGCGAGATCCAAGGCGACGCGATGGCACGACGTTACGAAGACATGACAATTGCGTCGTTGCGCTTCCACTGGGTGGTCGCTAATCTCGAAATGGCGCAGACCCATGCCAACAAGAACTCCGATTCGAATGCCAAACAACTCTGGGCATATACGTTGGCAGAATCGGCAGCGCGTGCCTGTTTGGCGATTTTGGACGCACCATATGTCGGTCACGAGGCGTTTTATATCGTCTCGCCCACAACGGTGATGGCCGAACCAACTGCCGATTTGATTGCACAGTGGTGGCCAAAAGTCCCGCTCACGAAGCCCATTCGTCGGCACGAAGGTGTGTATGACTGCAGCAAGGCGGAACGGCTTTTGGGCTGGACGCACTGATTGCTGCATGATTTTTGATATGAAAGGGTACCCCCAATGACGTGGCATGTACAACCGACCCGTGAGGCAATGATTGCCCTGACGTCCGAGAATCCGTTCGAGCGCTTCGCCGACGGCCGACCAAAAGTACCCGATGATTTGATCGAACGCATGAAGTTGGTCACCACCGAGGAGGCTTGGGGTACCTTGCGCCGCCACGGCTTCCACCTGCAGTTCGCCGGCAATTGGAAAGAGACGCACCCTGGTAAAGTTACCGTCGGTCGAGCCGTCACCGCAGCCTTTGTGCCGCACCGCCCGGACTTCCACAAAGCCATCCAGGACTCCGGCATCGCCGCTGGCCGTGGCAAAATCGGTGGTCAGAACTCGTGGATTATCGAACAACTCGAGCGCAACGACGTTATGGTCTGTGACCTCTTTGGCAAAGTCAAAGATGGCACCCTCGTCGGCGACAATCTGGGCACTGCCGTTGCCAAGCGCACCCATGCCGGTGCCGTCATCGACGGTGGCGTCCGTGACCTGGCAGGTCTGGTAGAGCTGAATGATGTGAACTTCTATGTGCGCGGTTTTGATCCGACCGCTATTGCTGATGTGACCCTGTCGGGCATCAACATCCCGGTCCGTATCGACGGCATGACCGTGTTGCCGGGCGATGTCATTTTGGGCACTGCCACCGGCATCATCGTCATCCCACCACACTTGGTCAAAGAAGTGGTCGAAGAGTCCGAGAACACCCGTGTGCGTGACGAATTCGGCAAAATGCGTATCGGCGAAGGCAAATACACCAGCGGCGAAATCGACGTACCGACCTGGCGCGAAGACATCGAAGCTGACTACACTGCATGGAAGAAAGCCAACAAAAAATGAGCAATCGTCCCGAAGATAACATCCGGCGTTCTTCGAACCCGAGCGACCTCAAAATCACCGATATGCGCATCGCCACTGTCGGCTGGGATCATTGGACGTTCAGCATCATCCGCATCGATACCAATCAGGGTATCAGCGGTTGGGGCGAGGTCCGTGACCTGGCGTCGGCCAAGTATGCGCTGATGCTCAAGAGCCGTTTGCTGGGCGAAAACCCCTGCAACATCGATCGCTTGTTCCGCAAGATCAAGCAGTTCGGTCACCATGGTCGCCAAGGCGGCGGTGTCTCTGGGGTCGAAATGGCCATCATGGACCTGGCCGGCAAAGCATACGGTGTACCTGCGTACGCGTTGGCTGGTGGACAACACCGCGACCGCGTGCGGATGTACTGCGACACCCCCAACGAACCCGATGGTGTGTCGATGGGCAAACAACTCCAAGAGCGCATCTCGTGGGGCTTCACGATGCTCAAGATGGACGTCGGTATCCAGCCGCTGATCGGCGTGCCCGGTGCATTGACCTACCCAGCAGGCATGTTGCCTACGGGCGATCGCACCCACTTCGACAAGATGCTCAACCTGCACACGCTGCAGCACCCATTTACCCATGTGCGCATCACCCCCAAGGGGCTCGACATGATTGTCGAGTACGTCGCCCAAGTGCGCGAGACCGTCGGCTACGAAGTCCCGATTGCTGCAGACCACTTCGGTCATATCGGCATCGACGACTGTATCCGCCTCGGCAAAGCACTCGAGCCGTACAACCTGGCCTGGCTCGAAGACCTGGTGCCGTGGCAGTTCACCGACCAGTGGGTCCAGCTCGAGCGCGAGTTACACACGCCGGTCTGCACCGGTGAAGACATCTACGCATTGGATGGCTTCAAACCCCTCATCGATGCCCGTGGTGTCAATATCATCCACCCCGATATGGCAACCAGTGGCGGGATCGTAGAGACCAAGCGCATCGGCGATTATGCCGCCGAGCGGGGCATTTCGATGGCTTTGCACATGGCGGGCACCCCCATCAGCACGATGGCCAGCGTCCACTGTGCAGCAGCCACCGAGAACTTCATCGCATTGGAACATCACTTCTCCGAAGAGCCGTTCTGGAGCGACTTCATCACCATTACCGGCCGCACCGGTCCGGTCATCCAAAACGGCTACATCGAAGTACCCAACACCCCGGGCTTGGGCTTCGAGGTCAACCTCGATGTGGTCAAAGAGCATCTCGTCAAGGGCAGTGGCTTCTTCGAACCGACACCTGAATGGGATACCTCCGGCAGCTGGGATCGACTCTGGAGCTAACGGATTATGTGCGCAGGCACTGTGCACACAAAGGGAACACGTGACATGAAAATTACCCGTGTGAAAGCATTTTTGACGGCTCCCGACGGCATTGGGATTGTCGTCGTCAAGGTCGAAACAGACCAGGATGGGTTGGTCGGCTACGGCTGTGCCACCTTCACCCAGCGGGCCACCTTGGTGGTCAAAGCCGTCGAAGACTACCTTGAGCCATTGCTCATCGGCCGTGATCCGCGCAACAGCGAAGACATGTGGCAGATGATGATGGTCAACTCGTACTGGCGCAATGGCCCCGTGCTCAACAACGCCGTCAGCGGTGTCGACATGGCATTGTGGGACATCAAGGGCAAAATCGCCAACATGCCCGTCTACCAGCTGTGGGGCGGCAAGTGCCGCGAAGGTGCGATGGTCTATCGGCATGCCGACGGCCGTGATCCCCAAGAAGTCCTCGAGAATGTCATCAAGTACAAAGAAGGCGGCGCATTGGCCGTGCGCTGTCAGATGGGCGGCTACGGCGGTCGCATCCAAGACATCAACAGCGGCAACGCGGTGCCGACCAAAGATGCACCCCAGGCAACGCATCGCATGCGCAGCATGGATAATCTCGAGTCGACCTTCCCCGGTGCCTACTACCAGCCCGATGTCTATGCACGGTCGATTCCGGGCATGTTCGACTATATTCGGTCGAAAATCGGCTTTGATTTGTTCTTGTTGCACGACATCCACGAGCGTATTGCGCCGATTGATGCAGTCCGCATGGCCAAAGCGGTCGAACCGTATCGCTTGTTCTTCTTGGAAGATCCGTTGGCACCCGATCAACTCGAATGGTTCCGCCGTATCCGTGAGCAGTGTGCTACCCCAATCGCCATGGGTGAGTTGCATGTGAACGCGGCCGAGTGGAAGACGTTGATCAGCGAACAGCTGATTGACTATATCCGCTCGCATGTATCGGCCATTGGTGGCGTCACGCCGGCCCGCAAGTTGGCAGCGTTCGCCGAAGCATTCGGCGTCCGCACTGCCTGGCACGGACCGGGTGATGTGTCGCCGATCGGCCATGCCGCCAATGTGCATCTCGATTTGTCGAGCCGCAACTTCGGCATCCAAGAAGTCATCCACTTCGGCCCCAACTTGTACGAAGTCTTCCCCGGTTGCCCCGAAGTCCACGGCGGCTACGTGTACGTCAACGACAAGCCGGGCTGGGGTGTCGACTTCGACGAAGTGAAAGCAGCCAAGTACCCCGCCGAGAACAAAGTCGTCGAATGGACCCAGTCACGCTGGCCAGACGGCACCATCTGGACTCCGTAAGCGGTACCGGTTGATATCGTCCAGGGAACACACAAATATCCCTGCAGAAGCAACGCTTCTGCAGGGATACACCGTTGTGAAACCTGAAACCTGACTTCTGTCTTAGTGTTCCTGATTAGCTGCTTGGATCAGTGCACGCATGTAGGCAATCGAGTAGGCGGTGCCGACTTTTGGTCCACCGACGAATGCGGGGATGTGATCCGGGATGATACAGCCATCGAAGTTGACCTCGCGGAGTGTTTTCATCACGTCGTACATGTTTTGGTAGCCATTGTCGATGAGGGTCTCGACCCAGGGCTCGGGCATTGCATTGGTCACATTGCGGAAGTGAACTTTGAACAGCTGGTTTTTGCTGGCAAAATGGCGAATAGCGTCCGTGACGGAGTTGCCCATCCCGATTTCGCCGCCTTCGAGCCAACAGCCGATGCACAAACAGACCCCGATATTGGGACTATTGGCAATGTCCATGGCTTTTTTGTAGCCTTCGAAGTTGCCGAACATGCAGCGTGGGATGCCGCCGAGCGCATACACCGGCGGGTCATCGGGGTGGATACCGATATAAACGCCGGCTTCTTCGGCGACCGGGGCAATCTGGCGAATCATGTAGCTGTAGTTCTCCCACAGCTCGTCTTCGGTGTAGAGCCGGCCATGGGTGAGGTCGCCTTCGTATACTTTGCCATCCCAATAGCCCTTGGCATCGGTGATGTCGAGCATACGCGAGCTCATGCCGCCACGACCAGGCACGTGCCCCGTCGTCCAGATGCCGTTGCCCATGTGCGCGTAGGTGTTGTACTTGATACCCGCGGCACCGATGTTGCGAATGAAGGTTTTGAATTCTTCGATTTTGGCATCACGGCCGGGGAGGTTCAGGGTCATCTCGGGTGAGTTGTGCACGCCGAGGTTGGTGATGCGGTAGATTTTCATCCCATACGCATCGAAGCGCTTGACCAACCCCTGGTAGAACTCGAGGGTGTGTTGGTGCGGGTGGTTGATACCCACCATGGCCCACTCGACCCCAAGTTGTTGGAAGAACTGCAGATCTTCGTCGCTCGCATCGGCACCGGTTTGAATGGCGATGTGGATGCCATCAGTGCTCGAGAAATAGCCGGGGACGGCAAGCATCGGGACGGTCCGTGTACTCATTTGGGGTCCTCCACTGTGAGGGTATGGTGTCGACGCAGACACCAGAGGTTGGTACCTGTTTATCGTAGCACAACGCACTCTGCTGACGGATGGCCCAATCAGGTGTCGGCCACTTATCAGCGTTGTTCGAGGATCGAGACAGTGCGATCGAGTTCCTCAACCAGTTCACGTGCGCCGCCACTGGTTTGGGCTTGTTTGAACGCCGTGGTGAGTGAGCGGTAGTACCAGAGTGTCTCTGCTTTGCTGGCGGTAAAGCGGTCAAACACCTGGTCGCCGATGCGGTAATGATCGCGCAGAATGGCACGTGCATTGTGGAGTTTGTCGGCAGACTATACAAAGCGAATCGACGGTGTGGTATGGCTCAGATGTGCGATGTAGGCTTCTTTGCGGGTGCGCCAATCGGGTTTGTGTTCTTCGAGCGTGTCGCTACAACCAGCGACGATATCTGCCACTGCATTGCCAAAGCGCAAACGGATATCGGCGATGCGACCTTCGCCGCCGGCGTCTTCACCGGCATCGTGGAGGAGCGCACCGATGGCTTCTTCTTCGGTCGCGCCGTACTCGAGCGCTATGCTCAGCACACCAAGCAAATGCGTAATGTACGGAATTTCGGTCGATTTGCGTTGTTGATGGGCATGGATGTGGGTCGCGTAGGTGAGTGCGGTATCGAACAGTGGTGACAAGTACATGGGGCATCCTTTCGTTGTATACAACGAGTGTAGTCCACTGTGGTATGTGACGCAATACGATATGCGGAACTCAGCGGAGCAGTGCTTTGGCGGCTGCTTTGCCGCTGTTGTATGCGCCGTGCACCGTTGATGCATCGCGCTCGGTGTATGCTTCACCCGCAAAAACCAAGCGCGCATTGACGGGTTTTGCGAGGGTCCGGCGTGCCTGGATCGAACCACCGACAGGGATGTACGAGTACGCCCCGAGGCTGTGGGGGTCGAGTCCCCAGCGCGTCGCAATGATAGCGGTTGGTGTTTTGGTCACACCGAACGTCTTGTTCACGAGTGCCGCCATCTGTGCCTGGAGCTGGGCGTCGCTCTTTGCCTCGAGGGCCCGGGCACGACTCCCTGCGTTGAACGCTACCAGTGCGGGGATGCCGACGGGGTTGTTGAGGGGGATGAATTGATAAAACTCGTGCGGGTCACTGCCAGCGATGGTGAAGGTATCGGTCGCGGTGCCCCAAAACGCCGTGTCGTAGCGCAGCACGCACTTGTTGAGCACGCCCATCGCGAGTTGTTTGATGGCGTTGGTATACGCAGCGG
>QWQY01000105.1 GCA_003670675.1 Chloroflexota bacterium | reverse complement strand
TTCGCGATCGCTATGCTGAAGTAACCGATGCCAATGCGGTGGTGTTCGGCATTAGCCCTGATTCGGTTGCATCGCACGCCAAGTTCAAGAACAAATTCAGCTTGCCGTTCCCGTTGTTGGCCGACACCGACCATGCGGTCTGTGAGGCATACGGTGTGTGGAACGAAAAGAGCATGTACGGCAAAAAATACATGGGTGTAACGCGGAGCCACGTGGTCATCGGCCCAGACGGTACCCTTGTCGATGTGCAAATCAAAGTATCCCCCGAAGATAGTGTCAAACGCGCAATTGCGAGTGCCGCTGCTGCACGCAGTTAAGCGTACTCACGCGCTAGAAAGAACGCACCATGACACAACGTGTTTTAACAGGTGAAAGCACCCGCCGTCTGCGCTGGATTGTGACGCTCCAGGGCGGACTCGATGCATTGTTCCGCAATCGTCGCGATGTGCTGGTTGCAGGCAGCGTACCCTGGTACTTGACCCCTGAGTCCCGCGATTCGGCGACGCCCGATTTGTTTGTTGCGGTGGGTATTGCACGTGGCGAGCGCACGGCGTATCGTCAGTGGGAGGAGTCCAACATCGTCCCGCAGGTGGTCTTTGATGTGATTGCACCGGGCACGAGCATGGTCAGCGCTACGCGTCGCCTCAAATTCTATGAGCGCGCCGGCGTCGAAGAATACTACATGTACGATCCCGATGCAGGCGAAGTCATCGGTTGGGTGCACAACGGTGTCGGGTTCGACGAAGTCGCGTCAATCGAAGGATGGACCAGCCCCCGGCTCAATATCATCTTTGGCATGGAGGAAGGCGAGCTCTTTTTGAGCCTGCCCAACGGTGAACGCTTCCGGAGCTATGTCGAACTCGCCGAAGTCGCCGAACGCGATCACGAACGCGCTCAGCAAGAGCACGAACGTGCCGAACAAGAACGTGCGCGTGCCGATTATCACGCCGCCCGCGAGAAGATGCTCATCGCCCGGTTGCGTGCCCTCGGATTTAATCCTGACGAGGTCACGGCCGACAACTTCGCAGAGAGCATCGACACCAGCGAAACACAGTCCATCGGCTGAGTCTGCAGCACGCCGTAGGATTCTGCACGAACAGCGCCAGACACTCCGTCTGGCGCTGTTGCATGATGTGCGTCTGTGCCGCTTGCACGCTGAGCGGGGAACTTCCTGTTGCCGCAGGTACGCTGAGCGGGGGACTTCCTGTTGCCGCAGGCACGCTCCGCGGTGCCTGCGGGTCATTGTTTGCCGGTGCGTTGGTGGCGCGGGCGTGATGCTGTGGGCCGGTGGCTGAGGGCGCTTTCGATTGCGGCTTCTTCGATCAAAAACCCTGCGCTGCCGACATGCAACGCGATGCCCTGCGCTTGTGCCCACAGACACACATCATGCGCTCGGATGCGTAAGCGTTTGGCGGCGAGTTCCACCGGTACTAAGGTGTGTCGCCGGAGGGTATGGTGGATCACCGCGTTGAGCCCTGGCCAGTTGGGCTGTTGGTTCATCTGCATGCTCCTTCATCCATTCGTAGACTGTCTGCCGGTGACACCGCCACTGCAAGACGCCGCCAAAGCAGGTCCCCGGGAGTGCACCAGCGCTCCGCAACCGTACCAACCACGCAAACGGGACAGCATAATAATCAGCGACATCACTGATAGTCATGACTTCCGGGATGTGCGCGATGCCACCCATGGTGTGGATGTGAACAATACCCTCGTAGTAATAGTCCCGAGCGGTGTTGGTCATACGCTCCCTCCTTTGTGCATCAACTGTCGGTGGGCGATGGGGATGATTACAATATAATGACAATATGTAGTAGATGTGTATCCCCCATGACGTGGGTTTTTTATCCCCCGTGCGGGGGCTTTTTTGGGCGCAAAAAACCGCCGTGACCCTGTGGTCGCGGCGGTTTGGGGTCCCTATTGTGCTTACATCACTGACCCATCATCGTCGTCGTGTTCGTCACCGTGGGCGGTCAAAATCATCAGCCCGTTGTCGTGGGGCATCATCGACATCGGTTTGACCCGTGGTGCGGCGCGCAGTTCCGGTGCGTTGGCTGCGCAGAGCGTCCCGAACTTGGGTTGTGCATAGGGGAGGTGCGTCGTGCCGCGGGCGAGGATGTGCAGATAATTGGCCAACTCACCCTCCCATGGTTGCCCGTGATTCCACGGTACCGCAGACCGTGCATTGCAATAATGTGCCACAAAGGCTCGGCGCATGCGGTCTTTGGAGAAGTTGGTGTGCGAACGGTGGATGACGTGCCCGCCGAAGAAGACCACATCGCCCGGCTCGGCTTCGACCTTGACCTCGCGGCCAGGGTATTTGGCAGCGATCTTGGTGAGGCCGTTTTTCTTTTCGTCGGTGTTGCTGGCACCAAAGATGGGTTGGATATCGGCGAGCGCCTGATCGCCGTTGGGCGATTGGCCGTCGTTGTCCGGGTAGATGGGTTCGTTCTGCGAGCCGACCGTCATCCACATACAGCCGTTTTCTTCGTCGGCAGCATCGACCGCCAGCCAGGCGCCGATCAACGTATCGGGCTGTGAGGGGATGTAATAAGCGTCTTGGTGGTAGCCCTGGCCGGGTTGACCGGGTTGTTTGAAAAAGAGCATGGTCTGCAGGGCCAGCACATCTGGACCGATGAGTGCTTCGAGCACGTCGAGGATGCGTGGGTGCAGCAGAAAGCGCTCGTGGATCTCTGAGACACGATGGAGCATGTGTACCCGGAGCCAGTATTGCAGACGCTGTTCGGGGCTGAGCGTGGCCGGTGGCGTGGGCACGCCAGGGATGACTTCGCGCCCCTCGCGGAGGTTGTCAGTGTGTGCGCGCAAGGCGTTGACTTCATCCTGCGATACGAGGCCTTTGACGACCAGATACCCCTGTTCGCGGAATCGAACATACTCATCGACACTCACGTGATACGGCAGGGCATGGCGAGCGACAGTGCTAGTCATTGGTATCCTCCATTGGATGCGAATACCCGTATTGTACGACAGCTATCAATGCCCATGGGTGCCCGGTCGTGTTGATTACGGTTCGTTAACCATCGTAAAGAAATACGGGCAACGGTGTGATTCGACGTCTGTACATGCGGTGTGCACCCCGGACGTCACGGTCTATTGAAAAAGCGCATCAGAATCACGCTTTTTTGGCGTAAATTAACATAATAATTTAATTGTAATCATTTTGTAATGTAAGGCACCGTGTGCGTCGTGCATAATGTGGAGGTATGGCGTTGCAAAGGGCAGTTCATCATTTGACACTCCCCTTCTGCTATGCTATTATTTAACCTTGCCGGGTCGTATGCCCGAGCCAAGTGTGGTAATAGAAGCCAACGTGCCCTGCTCTAAGGCGCAACGCGTGTTGCGACCAGACTCGAGGGCAACATATTTTTTTGTGTGCTGTTGGACTGAGGAGAAAGCAGAGAGCATGCCGACGATCAATCAGCTAGTTCGCAAGCCGCGCAAGCCGGTAGAGCGCAAGGTGAAGGCCCCCGCACTCCGCTTCAACTACAACGTGTTGAAGGGGAAGTTGACGCGAGGGAGTGGTTCGCCATTCAAGCGAGGCGTATGTACGCAGGTACGTACGATGACCCCAAAGAAGCCGAATTCGGCACTGCGCAAAATCGCACGTGTCCGTTTGTCAAACGGCATGGAAGTAACGGCCTACATCCCAGGTGAGGGTCACAATTTGCAAGAGCACTCGGTCGTTTTGATCCGTGGTGGTCGTGTAAAGGACTTGCCCGGCGTGCGCTACCACATTGTCCGTGGGACATTGGACTCACAGGGCGTGTCAAACCGCAAGCAGGGTCGTTCGAAGTACGGCACCAAGAAGAACGCAGCCGCACCAGCCAAGAAGAAGTAGCACTCACCCGAGTGGGTAGTTTTAGGTTGAGAGGACGACTATGCCGCGACGTGGCACGACAGACAAGCGTGAATTTTTGCCAGATAGCCGTTTTGGCAGTGCAATTGTTACGCAAATGATCAATAAAACGATGTTGCGCGGGAAGAAGAGCGTCGCCGAGACGATTGTCTATGGTGCACTCGAGATGGCCGCCGACCGTGTGAAAAAGACCCCAATGGAAGTCGTCGAAGGCGCGCTCCGCAATGCAGGGCCTGTCATCGAAGTCAAGCCGCGCCGTGTCGGTGGTGCCACCTATCAGGTGCCCGTCGAAGTCAAGGCAGAACGCCGCTTGTCGTTGGCAATTCGTTGGTTGTTGGCATCTGCCCGCTCACGCGGTGGCAAGCCAATGATCGAGCGATTGGCACTCGAGCTGGTCGATGCGTTCAACAACACCGGCACGACCATCAAAAAGCGTGAAGACGTGCAGCGCATGGCCGAAGCAAACCGCGCGTTCTCGCACTACGGTCGCTTCTAAGTAGCAACTATTGTCGCACGAGCGACACTTCAAGGAGTAGGTAAAGGCTATGCCTCGCGAAACACCGCTTAATCGCTACCGAAACATCGGCATTATTGCGCACATCGATGCCGGTAAAACGACAACGACGGAGCGCATTCTGTACTACACCGGACGAACCTACAAGGTCGGTGAAGTGCACGAAGGCACGGCGACCATGGACTGGATGGAGCAGGAGCGTGAGCGTGGTATCACGATTACCGCAGCTGCCACCACCGCCCAGTGGGAAGTCGCCGGCGTCAGCTACCGTATCAATATCATCGACACCCCTGGTCACGTCGACTTCACCGCCGAAGTAGAGCGCTCACTGCGCGTACTCGACGGTGGTGTGGTTGTGTTCGACGCCGTTGCCGGTGTGGAACCACAATCCGAGACCGTGTGGCGTCAAGCTGACAAGTACAAGGTGCCCCGCATCTGCTTCGTCAACAAGATGGACCGCACTGGTGCCAACTTCGAGCGCACCGTCGACATGATTGTCGACCGCCTCGGTGCCAAGCCGGTGTTGATTCAACTGCCAATCGGCGCCGAAGACCGCTTCCGCGGCATCATCGACCTGATTGAGTTCCAAGCCTGCATCTACGGTGAAGACCTTGGTCGCACCGAGACCTGGGGCGAAATCCCTGCAGAGTTCGTCGGCGCTGCCGAAAAGGCCCGCTTGGCTTCGATCGAAGCCATCTGCGAAACCGACGATCATCTGACCGAGATGTACCTGAATGGCGAGACCCCCAGCGCAGAGCAGCTCCGTGCTGCATTGCGTACGGCCACCATCAAGGGCACCTTGGTACCGGTGTTGTGCGGCGCTGCATTGCGCAACAAGGGCGTGCAACGCATGCTCGACGCCGTCATCTACTATTTGCCATCACCACTCGACATCCCACCGATGAAGGGTACTGCCGTTGGGGCAGATCCCGATTCGCCGGACGTCGAATACATTACCCGTTTGCCAGATGACAAAGAGCCATTCACTGCGCTCGTGTTCAAAATTTTGGCAGACCCCTTCGTCGGCAAGCTGGCATACTTCCGGGTCTACTCGGGTACGCTCGAAGCCGGTAACTACGTGTTGAACACAACCCGTAACAACCGCGAACGTGCTGGTCGATTGATTCAGATGCACGCCAACCACCGCGAAGACATCAAGGAAGTGTACGCAGGCGATATCGCTGCAGTGGTCGGTCCAAAACAAAGCTTCACCGGTGACACCATCTGTGATCCGGATCATCCGATTGTTTTGGAAACCATCCGCTTCCCCGAGCCGGTTATTCAGCTCGCCATCGAGCCCAAGACCAAAGCAGACCAGGACAAAATGGGTATTGCTTTGAGCAAGCTGGCCGAAGAAGATCCGACCTTCCGTGTCTTTACCGACCACGAAACCGGTCAGACCATCATCGCCGGCATGGGTGAGTTGCACTTGGAAGTCATTGTCGACCGTATGCGTCGCGAATATAAGGTAGAAGCGAACCAAGGCAAGCCACAGGTCGCCTACCGCGAGTCGATTACGCAAGAAGCCGACATTGACAGCAAGTTTGTTCGACAATCGGGTGGTAAAGGTCAGTACGGTCACGTCAAGTTGACCCTGACACCGCTCGAGCGTGGTGCTGGATTCGAATTCGTCAATGGTATCGTTGGTGGTACCGTGCCGCGCGAATACATCCCCGCTGTCGAAGCAGGCGTGAAAGAAGCCATGGCTGGTGGTGTGTTGGCCGGGTATCAGGTTGTCGACATGCGTGTCACCCTGTACGACGGTTCATACCACGATGTCGACTCGTCTGAAATGGCCTTCAAAATTGCCGCATCGATGGGTCTCAAAGACGGTGTGCGCAAGGCTGGCGGTCAGCTCCTCGAGCCGGTCATGAAGGTCGAAGTCGTGACCCCAGAAGACTTCTTGGGTACCGTCTTGGGTGACCTCAACAGTCGCCGTGGCCAAGTCGAAGGCATGGAAGCACGTGGTAATGCACAAGTCGTGCGCGCATACGTGCCATTGGGCTCGATGTTCGGCTACACGACCGAATTGCGTTCCTCGACCCAGGGTCGTGCAACCTCTTCGATGGAATTTGCGCACTATCAGCCGATTCCTGATCATTTGGCACAGGAAATCATCACGAAGCGGCGCGGATAAGTTTTCTCAGTTTGTAATACGTAACATTGTGGAGGCATGAGGGTCATGGCTAAACAGAAGTTTGAGCGTAACAAGCCACATATCAACGTCGGTACCATCGGTCACGTCGACCATGGCAAGACCACGTTGACGGCTGCCATCACCAAGGTGTTGGCATTGCGCGGCGCCGCAACGTACACGGCGTACGACCAG
>QWQY01000104.1 GCA_003670675.1 Chloroflexota bacterium | reverse complement strand
GTGCGGTCTTGCTTGCGGGGGTAGGCGTTTTTTCACTGACACACCACAGTATGTGTGCTGTGCTGTTTGTCGGTGCGACCGGGTGGTGGGCATGGCGTGGTCCTGGGATGCAATGGCCATCATGGGCACTCGTACGACCGCTACGCTGGGAGACAGCCGCTATGGGCGTGGTGCTCCTGGTCACGTTGCTGCTCAACGGTACGCCTGCGCAGGTTATTTTTGGCGGCCGTGACGCAGGTATTTATGCAAATACCGGCTTTGCGATTGCACGTACGGGGTCGATTGTCCAACACGATGCGATTGTGGCAGACCTGGCCACCCGCCGTGGGACCGACGCAGACGCAGCACAAGGCTGGTCCAATCTGCTAGGGGTCCAATCTGCAGATCGCTTTATGTCTACACGAATGCGTCTCGCGGGGTTGTTCATCTCCGAATCAAACGCATCCGAAGGAGCCTACACGCCACAATTCCTGCACCTCTTCCCGGCATGGATTGCTCTCTTTACGGCCGCATTCGGCGTACAAATGGGCCTCCTGGCCACTGGTTTGGCGGGATTGATGGGGGTGTGGGGACTAGGAATGGCCGGTCGTGCCTTATTTGGCCCGGCAGTGGGAATCATCGCAATGACGTTGCTGGCGCTCAACGGAGTGCAGGTCTGGTTTAGTCGCTACCCCATGTCCGAAACAACAGCTCAATGGCTGTTTTTTGCCATGGTCTACGCGTTGGTGCGTTACAGCTCCCCTGCACGCCCCGATCGCAATCTCGCCGCCCTGCTGCTCGGATTGGCTGGCGGGCAGTTTTTGCTCGCACGACTCGATTTTGTCTTTGTGTTGGTGCCGTTTGTCGGCTGGCTTGGGTGGCAATGGTTACGCAACACGGACCACGCGGGATTCCGCTGGGTGGTATGGGGATTCGCCGGCACGGGATTACATGGACTCGTCCATTTGTTGACGCTGTCACGTGGCTACTTCATCGATACGTTTTTTGCGCGGTTGCAGGACACTGCACTCAGTGCGTTGTTTGTGTTCCCCCTGCTCACGCCGAACCTGCAGCGCATCTTCCTGATACGCCCGTGTTCGCCGCTGACCTACCAACCGTGTCCGAACCAGAGCATCCCGGATGCACCATGGAACTATCCGCGAATTGGATTCGAGTTGGCATGCGTGGTACTCGTGATTGTCGGCGCGCTCTGGGTCCGCAGACAACCAGACCTGCTTGCACGTGTTCGCGCATTTGCTCGTCCATGGCTGTTACCCCTCAGCCGCGTTGGTGCAGTTGTGATCGGCATTGCGGTGTTGTATGCATACGTGATTCGACCACAGATTCTGACACCAACGGTCGTTGCGGACGCATTTGGATGCATGACATCGACCCAGCGTGTACATCCGACGGGGAGCTGTCTTGCGCTCCAAGGGTATATCGGCGCACCCATTCGACCGCCCACATACGCCGATCCGGTGGCGCAGTTTGTCGCACGTATCGGGGCGGCAGTGCGTGGTGTACCGCTGAGTGATCCGGCGCCACTCCGCGACCTATATGCCAATTCGATGGCCAATCTGGTACGCGTCGGCTGGTACATATCCCCATTCGGCATCGAGATGACGTTCATTGGTCTCGTGCTCTTGCTCTGGCGCGGAGTGAATCGGCACAATTGGTTTTTTCTGGGTGTGACGTTGGTAACCGCGTTTGTGTTTATCCAACTCAGTTACGGGACGAGTAGTCAAACGTACATCTATATCATGCGCCGTTACCTCCCCAACATTTATCCCGGTTTTGCGTTGTTGAGCGCATACGGCGCAGTTGCCTTGTGGGGTACAGCGTGGTGGCGGCGACTGCTGAGTGCGGGCAGTGTCACAGTGCTCGTGCTTTTTCTCGGAGCCACCATACGACCCGTCATTGCGGTGCCCGAGTTGCAGGGGTCATTTGCCCTGGTCGAACGTATCGCGGCATTGAGCACCCCTGCCGATATAACGCTGGTGCGTGGTGGATCGCCACGGTACGTGGCCGCCCGAGATGCCGCAGACACGCTCGCGTTACCGTTGATGGCAATCCACGGTCAGAATGTTTTCGGGTTGCGCAGTGAACGCCCTGAGAAATACGGACGCGACTTGGTGACGCTCTTTCGTCGTTGGAAATCCGAGGGACGCGCAGTCTACGCACTTGTGGGTGCAAACGGGGCGCTCTGGTTCCCTGGCATGCATTTCGTCAAAAAAGAATACATACAGGCGCGTATCCCTGAGTTTTCGCAATTACTCAATCAAAAACCTGCACTGATTGACTCGCTCAACATCAGTTATCAGCGCTACGAACTCGTTGATGGAACTGCCCGATTGCCCGCCAGCATTAATGCGACCGACACCAGTGCGCAAGTCCGTGGGTTTTATCCGGTCGAAACAATCGGTGATCGGACATTTGCCTGGGTCGAACCAACCAGCGAGATCCGGTTGCCGCTCCCTCGCGCCGGAGCACGCGTCATTCTCAGACTCAACAGCGGGCTGCGACCAGACGGAAGTGTCCCCGAGGTGTGTGTTGTCTTGGCCGGGCAACCGCTCCCGTGGAGCAACACCGAACCAAACTGGACGGCGCCTATCTGCAACCCAATTCATGACCACGACGAGCCGATGTTGTTGACGGTGCCGGCCGGCATGACCTCGGCGACGGATACGCTGTTGGTGCGCATCGACACACCCGGTTGGGTGCCTGCGCTGGCTGATGCAGCGCTCAACGACTTCCGCACCCTCGGCGTGCAATTTGTGTCGGCGCAGGTACGCGAATGACCGCACAGCAACTCCGCACCATGCGACTGGTCAGTCTGTGCACCGCGGTACTCACGCTTGTGGTGTATCTGAGTACGTTGACGCATGTACACACGTTTGATGCACTCTCGTATATCTTGGATGTCAGCCGCAAACCCTGGCAGCAACTCTTTCATCCACACCACCTGGCGTACGGGCCATTCGGTGCGATGATCGCTTCGTTGTCGCAGACCGACACGGCTACGGCGTTGCAACTGGCGAATGCAGTCGCTGGGAGCATCGGCAGTGGGCTGCTCTTTGCCACGGTCTATCGGCGTTGGCATAGGGTCGATGTTGCACTATTGGCTGCGTTCTCGTGTGCGTTTTCGTATGCTTATTGGTACTACGCCGTTGAAGTCGAAGTCTATACCCTCGCCACGCTGTGTATCATCGCGGTCCTGTGGTTGGCGATGGATCCGGCCCCTGCGCGGGTACGCTGGCGCGTGGGACTCGCCGTGGCGTTGGCTGGGGCAGTGTTGTTCCACCAGACCAATGCCCTCCTCGCCATTCCATTGGTTGTCCGCGCGTGGCCAGATCTGCGTGCTGGTGGTATTGCACGCCGCGGCTGGCTGATCGCGGGGGCAGGTGGGGTAGCAATGGTCGTATTGGCATACGCATGGGTCATGGGCATCGTCAGCGGCTTTACGACATACTCGGCCGCACATCAGTGGCTGTTTGATTATGTCGACAGTGGCTGGTGGGGCGGCAGAGCAACCCTCACTGATATCCGTGACGGGCTCGCCGATACCGTCGCTGCAGGTTGGGGCGGGTATCTCGCAGTCGCAACGGTCGTGCTGTCGGCACTCAGCTATTGGAGCACCCGCACCCGCCTCGAGCAGCCATGGCTCGTTGTCTGGATGGTCACCTATGGCGTGTTCTTCAGCTGGTGGGAACCAGATAACATCGAGTTTTGGATAGCGACGACTCCCATTGCGGTGATGTTCCTTGTGGCACCACTCGCCCAGGTTGCACGCACTGACCGACGTGTGCTCATTGCGTTTGCTCTGCTGTTGACCTCATTCGCGGTGAACCTGACGGCGATTCGTGTGCGCGGGGACGCCCAGACCGATTTGCAACGGCGGATCGCCTTGGCCGTTGCAGAAGCGAGCCAGCCTGCAGATTTGGTGTTGGTGCCCGACGGCTTGCAAGAGTTGTATTTGCCCTACTACCAGCATCGTGAACACTTCCTGTCAGTCAATGCCGCGATTGCAGCGCAGGGGTCGTGGGAGGCAGGGTGCGCCAGTATACAAGAATCCATTCTGCAAACCCATCGGGCAGGAGCAGCTGTCCTGCTCGCCAGCGACTTTCTGACGCCGTCAGAAACCATGCAGCAACGGTATGGATTGTCGCCGCAGGCAGTGAGCGACTGTGTTGCTGACATACTACCGCTCTTAGAAGACGTACCGATGCCTGCCGGAGTGCCCGCACACACCCGTCTGCCGAACGCAGGTGCGCTCCTTTCTTCTGACCGCTGGGCGGTTCTCACCGGCACTCCGCTGGGGTGGATGTGGGGCAACGCTACGCCACAGCCGGCCGATGCAGGATGGCAACTCGGGGTGTCGCTCGACCCAAGCATCACAACGCCCATCCTCGATCGTGCAATGCCGAAGCGCGTCGTCATGACGATTGCAGCAACAGGTACGGCCGATCGGCGTGGCCAATTGTTTGTGGCCACCGCACTCAATCAGTTCGACGAAGCGCATGCGGTTGCGTGGACATACGGTGAAGGCCGTCAAACCATTGCAATTGAACTCGGGCAAATATCGGCGCTCCCGTCCCGCTTGATACAGCTTCGCATCGATCCTGTCGCAGACGGTGCAGGCGGAAGCGTCACGTTGTACGGAATATCGTTAGAATACAAATAAGCGTGTTGTTTGTTGCTAGAGGATTGGGCCACTGCTATGTTTTTCCTACGCCTCAGTATGGTCTTGGTTACGTTGGCATTCATCGCAATCCACCCACAATCCACTTCCGCCAAAGCGACCTTCTCGAGTGGCGCATGCTTGGCTACTGCCCCCGTTGATCGGACGGTCGACTGCGGCACCGTCACCCTCCCGCTTTCGGCCGAAGCGCCGAACGGGACACAGATTCAACTCCCAATCATGATTGTGCGGAGCAGCGAGTCGAACAATAACCGGCCGTTGTTTTTGCTCCAGGGTGGCCCAGGCGGCAACACCATCGACACGTTTGTTTCGATCATCAATAAACCATCGAGCGGGTTACCGAACGATCGTGATCTCATTCTGGTGGAGCAACGAGGCACAACCGAAACGACGCCTTCACTCAATTGTCCCGAATTGAGCGCCCTCACGGCGGAACTGTACGCAACCCGGATGACGAACATCCAACGGACCGATCGCCAGATGCAAGCGTGGCAGGTCTGTGCGGATCGGTTGCGTGCAGCCGATGTCGATTTGTCGGCATTCAACAGCACGGCAAACGCAGACGACATCGCTGCGGTTGCCACCATGCTGGGACACGAGAGCATCGACCTGTATGGGGTCTCGTACGGCTCTCTGTTGGCACAGCATGTCGTTGCCCGGCACCCGACGCTCGTCCATGCGTTGGTACTTGATGGCGTTGTCCCCATGACCGTCAATCCACAAACGCAGTGGATCGCGTCCCTTGAACAGTCTTTTGCGCATCTTTTTGTGGACTGCGCTGCTGACCCTGGGTGTAATGCACAGTATCCTCAATTAGCAACCCGGTTGCCGAGATTGTTGACGCAGCTAAACACACAACCCCTCTCACTCGCGCTCACCGATATCGCGACGGCTGCCACCCACACAATGGTCCTGAGTGGTGATGATGTTGCCGGACTGTTGTTTCAAATGATGTATGACGACGAGCTCGTGCGATATGTACCCATGCTCATCGATCAGATTGAGCGCGGCGACTTGGCAGCGTTCCGAAGCCTCGCAGGCCTCTTTTTGTTTTATGACGGTATGAGCGAAGGGATGCAGGCAACGACCACCTGCGCCGAAGAACCACTTCCTGCTGCGACAGACTACATCGTGCCGGCAAACGGATTGTTCCCGCTCGAGGCCACCCTCGTTGCCGATGACATCGATTTTACGTCGCGTTGGTGTGCGATTGCAGCCGTCGAGCGCCTTGATGGAACGGTGAACACCATGTTGACCAGCGACGTCCCGACATTGGTGAGTTCGGGACGATACGATCCCATCACCCCTGAATCCATGGTCGCTGCGGTGTTGCCTGGATTGCGCAACGCCACCGCCATCGTGACGCCCAATGGTGCACACGGGGCAATTTTGGGGAATGCCTGTGCTGCGAGCATCTTCCGAGCCTTCTTGGATGCCCCAGAGCAAACCCCCGACACGTCCTGTTTGGCAACACAAACTACTGCATTTGCAACCACGCACACCGTAACCCCAACCAATGCAGCAGCACAGCTTCTCAACGGCGCCAACCCCCTCGGTGCGTACGGGTACCCCGCACTCGCGGGTCTCGTGTGGTTAATTTTTTCGATGCTCATACGGCCTTTTGCATACCTCATACGACGTGTCCGTGGGATAGCCGCGCCGGCGTTTCGGATACGGCTGTTTCATGTCGTGCAATTGTTCGTGGCAATCGCAGCACTGACATACCTCGGTGGCGTGACGTACATCCTCTACGATAGTGCGATTGTCCAAAACAGTGTTGCGTTCCTCTTTGGTATCCCTCATACGATCCAAGGATACAGTCTGTTGTTGTGGGCATTCCCAGCGATTGTCGGTGTCTATCTGCTGTTTTGGGTACGGCTCTTGGCAGCGCGAGAGCAGACACTCTTGGGTTTTGTCTATGCACTGAGCATTGCGCTTGCCGCCGGGAGTCTTCTTGCAGGGTTCTTCGCAACCGGTCTGTACGCGGTGCATCTCTAATGCACACGCTTCGTACTGCCGCACGGTGGCTCGCAGCCTGTGGTGCATTGATGGCTGT
>QWQY01000103.1 GCA_003670675.1 Chloroflexota bacterium | reverse complement strand
GGTTATCGCTGCACAACGACAGCGCTTCGTCGATTTGGGTGCTGTTGTCGTCGATGCAACTCCTGATTTCTCTGGTGTCGACGAGGCATTCCAGACCTTGCGTGCGCTGGGGTTCGAGACGGGTTTGGGAGAACTCCTCGATTCGCATCCTGATCAGCTCAAAGACACGGTGCGCTGGAATATCAATGCAGGACGGGCACTCACCGGACCACAAATCGCCCGTGCGAATCGCTTGCAGAGTGCTGCATTTAGCCGTATGACGGCGTTCATGCGCGACTACGACATGGTCGTGGGACCAGTTACTCAGGTACTCCCTTTTGATGTGACACAGCCATATGTGACGCGTATCAATGACGTCGAACAGTCTACATATATCGATTGGATGCGTTCCTGCTATTACATCACAACGACACTCCACCCGGCAATCTCGCTGCCCTGCGGTTTTGCCAACGGTTTGCCCGTTGGATTACAGCTGGTCGGTCGGTATCGTGACGATGTGCAATTACTTCGTATGTCTGCGGCAGTCGAATCGACAATAGACATGAATCAGTTTGTTCCCACACTAGCACGGAGATAAGAGTACAGATGCAGATTACATGGCTTGGCCACGCGACCGTGTATTTGGTCACTACCGGCGGCACGCGTATTTTGGTAGATGCGTATGTCGATACCAATCCTGTGTGCCCGACGGAATGGCACAGCAAAATCCGAAATCTCGGTATTGATGTCATCCTGCTCACACATGGTCACATCGATCATTCTCTCGATGTGGCCCCTCTGTATCGAGACACAGGCGCGCGCATTGTCTGTCAATACGACGTGACAGAGTGGCTCAGTTATCAAGATGTACCACCTGATTCGATTGAAGGAATGAACAAAGGTGGCACCATTCGTATTGATGACACACGAATAACGATGACAACTGCGCAGCATAGTAGTAACTGGCCCACCGCAGCGGGTCGCCGCGTGTTGGGGACCGAAGTCGGGTATATTTTGCGTGTGGACAACGATGTCACTGTCTACGCAGCAGGCGACACCACAGTCATGGCTGATATGGCGATACTTGCTGATTTATATGCACCAGATATCGCAATTCTGCCAATCGGTGACCGCTATACCATGGGACCGTACGAAGCAGCGTATGCACTACACCTCCTTCGTTCGGCGCATGTGTTACCTATTCATTTTGAAACATTCCCTGATTTGACAGGTACTCCTGCACAGCTCGCCGATGCAATCGCTGTGCGTGGTGTTTCTTGTTCTGTCATTCCAGCCGTCATCGGCGTACCCTATTTAACAGGAGCTGCATGAAAGTCATTATTCCAGAAGCACTCTCGAACTACCTGATCCCGAAACTCGCTGAACGCTATCCTGATGTCGACCCGGTGACGACCAACGATGCGGGAGTCCCCAACGGGGACGTCCACGACGCCGTTGTCTATGTGCGCTGGTGGAACGAAATGGACGAGTTCCGCAGGACATTAGAGGCTGCCCCATTGGTCCGATGGGTCTACACGCCCAGTGCCGGCATAGAGCACATGGATCTTGCGTTCATGCGCCAACGCAACATCGTACTCACCAACGCAGCGGGTGTTCATGGCATCCCCATTGCCGAGTGGGTGATGTTGTATTTGCTGTCGCACGCCAAAAAAGCCTTCGCGTTACACAATTACCCGCGCGACGCGTGGTACGAGGTCGAACAGTCCAGGCTCGACGAACTCGACGGCAAAACAATGGCAATCCTCGGCCTCGGCGGTATCGGCCAAGAAACCGCGAAGCGTGCCCAAGCATTTGGGATGCGTGTCATTGGTAGCCGGCGCACGCCACAACCGACGCCGTACGTCGATCACGTGGTCGGTGACGATGATTGGAAAAGCCTGTTACCCGAAGCCGATGTGCTTGTCATCGCCACGCCATCGACCGAACGTACCCGCGGCATGGTGGATGCTGCTGCGTTGGCACTGCTGAAGCCCAAGGCATACCTCATCAATGTCGGTCGTGGCGATGCAATTGACACCCCTGCACTCATCGACGCACTCAGCAGTGGTCGCCTCGCGGGTGCCGGCCTCGATGTTGCGCCAGAAGAGCCGTTGCCTATCGATCACCCACTCTGGGATGCGCCAAATATCTGGATCACACCACATGTGACATCTTCTTCGCCCAATGGACGCAAGCGGATGATGGGACTCTTCCTCGACAACCTCGAGCGCTTTCGGGCTGGCCAACCGTTGCATAACGTCGTCAATTACGACGAGGGGTACTAACGACGCATGTTCCTCGGTGTAGACGCTGGTGGCACCAAAACCCAGGCAGCACTGTACAGTGCGAGTGGCGAACAGCTCGCAGAAGGCCGTTATGGCACAGGCAACTGGGAGTCAATAGGAGTCAACGATGCGCTCGCCCTGTACGAGCGCATCGTCACTGACCTGTGTCGCACTGCCGCTGTTCCCATCACTGCTATCCGTTCTGTCGCCTGGGGGCTGGCGGGGCTCGATTGGCCATCGGATGAGGTGCGGTTGCGACCTGGCATCGAACAGTTCATGCCGAACACCACGCACACGCTCGTTAATGACGCCTTTTTGGCTCTTCGCGCAGGGAGCACGCGGCCCTACGGTGTTGCAGCCATCGCTGGGACCGGTAGTACCGTTGCAGCCATGGGTGTCGATGGCAGGCAGGCGCGGACGTTTGGGTTAGGCAGTGACTGGGGCGATTTCGACGGGGCTCAGCAGCTCACCCGTGCTGCGTTCCGCGCTGCTGCGCTTGCGCACTACGGGATAGGACAATCAACCAGTCTGACCAATGCACTGCTCGAATGGTCTCTGTATCAATCGATTCCGGCACTTGCTGAGGCGTTTTCACGTGGTGACAGCATTTCGGACATTGCGACATTTGCACCGCATGTGATGCACTGTGCCGATCAAGGCGATGCCGAGGCGCAGCGTATTCTGACAGAAGCGGGAACGGTGCTCGCCCAAAACATCATTGGCATGGCACATGCGGTTGCATTACGGTCACTGCCGTTTGATGTGGTCTTGGCAGGTGGGGTCGCCACCGGTGGGGCAAAAGTCTTCCATGCAACAATCCAATCTTTGGTGCAGGCACAACTCCCATTGGCGCACATTGTCGTGCTCCAACGACCGCCGGTGCTGGGTGCAGTGTTGCTCGCGATGGACGCGGTAGGCTGCAGGACCGACTTGACGAGCAGAGAGTGGTAGGAGATGCGTAATCGAATCCTCGCCGGGTTGTGTATCGGGAGTCTGTTCGTAGGAGCCTGTACTGCTCCACTTGCACGCGTTGAGCAACCCACGCAAACGGTCACATCGTTGCGCACCGAAACGTACACTCCTGTTCCAACCCCAATTGCAGTGGTTCCCGTGCCCACGAGCACACCGCAGGGTGTCGCTGGGTCTGAGTATAATCCGTTGCGGATCCGTATCATTCAATCCGATCTCAATAGCGATGCATCACTCAAGCGCTTCATCGAAGAAGCGTCTACGCGTGCAAACATGCGCGTGGATGTCGATGTCCATAGTGCTGATGGTGCCTACGTACTCGCCCAAGATGCGGAACTCAGTCAGTCGGTCGATGCGTGGATCGGGACTGAGTATGATGTTGCGCAGCTGCGCCTGAGCAATTCGATTGCCACTGACGTCGTGACCATCGACGAATCGATGTACGGCTATGCACGGCAAGTAATCGCGCAACACCCTCAACTCGCTATTCACCCGCTTGCTGCACGCAACTACCTCATTGGGATGGGGAACACGGATCTCTTGCAACCAATCCCGATATCCACCGAAGAAATGCTCCGCATCGAACGGAATACCAGAGGCCGGACGCGCTACGATATGGCGTTTGCATGGGCAGAAGGGCGTTGGTTCGACGCATTTGTGGCGCTCATCGAACCAGCGACGACGAGTCCGATTGCATCACAACCGCCCTCCGAAGATACCCTCCGCCAGGTCCTCGGCACCTACACTTCTTTGCGTACCCTCGGCCCCCGCGAAGCGACGTCGTATCAAGAGTCGATCGTCGATTTTGTCAACTGGCGCGTCCCGTACACGCTCGATGGCGATGCCGCAATTCGCCGCTATGCGGTGTATTCACCATCGTTGACGCTCAGTTATGCAATGCCACCAGTCTACACAGCTGTCGGTTTGCCCGTTAATCCACCGGTTGATGTGGTCTCGTTCATCCGGGCTGCGAAAGAACGGCCCGGCGCACGCGATGCGTTCAACACGCTGTTGTTTGCACTCCGTGAACGCCCAGCCCAGCAACAAATGCTCACGGCGCTCCGGTGGATTCCACTTTCTGCGCAGGCATTCGATGGTGTCGACACTGCAACATACCCTGAAGTGACCATTTTGGCTGCGATTGCCCCGCAATTATCGGCGCAAGCATATACTCCCGCTCTGATTTGTCGTTGGGATGCCTATGAGTCTATTCTGCCCTTCGTCCTGCTGCGTGAAATGCGCGTCGAAGAAGGTGTAAGCGCCATGCGGCGCGCGATAGAGGAATGCTATGCCCCGTAGTGCTGCAAAGAAACTGTAATCTCTTTGTCTTGTGTAGTACTACGCCACGCGGTAGACTTCGGACATGAGTATAGTAGGCAAAACAGCATACGAACGGTTTCGTACCCGCGCTGGTCTTTCGATCGTCGAATTGGCCGCGCGGTCCGGTATTTCCGTCCGGGATATCGCTGCTGCTGAACGCGGCGAATATTTGTTCACCCCACGAGAACTCCAGTCGCTGAGCGATGTGTATGGAGTATCGTTGTCATTTCTACTCAATGCTGATGCACAGCGTGCACCATCACGCACGCTGGTGCCGTATACACTAGTTGTCCTCGTGTTTTGTTCGGTGGTAGCATTGTGGTACGCATGGCCGCAGATGCAAACATTCATTGCTTCTGCACCGCTTCGTGCTATTGCCTCGGCATCACAGCGCACCGAGAATAGTCCGAGCGGCAATCAACCGGCTACCCCCGATTCACGTGGCGCGAGCGCTCGGCTGCATACACAGCTCATTGGTCTCGCTGTTGCGGACCCAATGACCGCGATGCCAGCGATGGGCGGGCAGTCTGAAGAGAATGCCTCGGTCTCATCGAATACCGCGCCGCTCGCTGCAATTGCTTCCAAGCGCGGTGCGCTGGGTGCGCCGTATGGGTGCCCGGTACAACCGCCCGTCGGACAAGTCGTCATGACCCAGAGTTACGGAGTCGGCACACATGCACCTGCTGCGGTATGGGGTGCGGTCGATTTGGCCGTTGACGGCGATATGAACGGATATGCTGATCCCAGCGCTACCGTTGGTGCCCCCGTTGTCGCACTGCATGCCGGGATTGCGCGTGTGGTGCCCAACAACTGGTTGGCAGGCAATTATGTGCGACTCACCGATGAACTCAATGGCTGGGCGACCGCGTATGCTCACCTCAAAAAGCTCAACATCACTGACGGGCAACGCATCGAGCCCGGCATGGTTATTGGGTGGGTCGGGAACACAGGGTATAGCAGTGGGCCACATCTGCACTACGAAGTCTACCATCATGAAATCAACATCAACCCACTCACTGTGCTCGAGTGTTGGTGATACAATACAACCGATTCGCAGTGTAGCGGGACCGAGTGGTTCCGCTTTTTTATGCAATAGAAGGATGCCATGCACCGCATTCTCATCGCCGAGCCCATCGCAGACGAAGGATTGGCACATCTCGTTGATGCTGCTGACGTCGATGTCAAATCCACCATCACCCGTCCAGAACTACTGGCAATCATACATCAGTACGATGCGCTGATCGTCCGTAGCGCCAGTAAAGTAGATGCAGAGTTGATTGCCGCAGGCACACGTCTACGGGTGATTGGTCGTGCAGGCACGGGTGTCGATAACATCGATGTCGAATCCGCTACTCGGCACGGCATCATTGTGGTCAACGCACCTGCGTCGAACAGCGTTGCAGTTGCAGAACTCGCCATCGGGTTGATTCTTTCGTCAGCGCGGCATCTCCCCCAAGCCCACGCACACGTTGCTGCCGGCGGGTGGAGTCGGGCAAAGTTTATGGGCCGTGAAGTCCGTGGCAAAACACTGGGATTAATTGGCTTTGGTCGCATCGGTGCTGAAGTGGCTCGGCGTGCGCGTGCACTCGAAATGGATGTGATTGCATACGATCCCATCGTATCGACCGAACGCGCCCAACAACTCGGCGTAACATTGGCCGCAGTCGATGACGTGCTCGCACACAGCGATTATGTGTCTCTCCACGTGCCGTTGGTTGATTCGACGCGTCATCTCATCAACGCCGCACGCCTCAAATTGATGAAGCCCGGCGCCGTCATCATCAACGCTGCCCGTGGTGGCGTTATCGACGAACAAGCACTCGCCGAAGCAATCGCTGCCGGCCAAATTGCAGGTGCGGCGCTCGATGCGTTCGAGAAGGAACCGCCAGTGAACTCGCCGTTGTTAGGCGACCCACGTGTCATCACCATCCCCCATCTCGGCGCTTCGACCGTCGAAGCACAAGCCATGACTGGTGTCGACGTCGCACAAGGGGTTCTTGATGCCCTCGACGGCCGTTCACCGCGCTACGCCGTCAATGCACCATACATTGCTCCCGAAGACGTCGGCCTTGTGACGCCATATACCACGCTGGCCAGAAGTCTCGGCAAAATGTGCATCGGTATCATCGAAGAGCCCATCACCCGATACGAATTCGTCTACGCTGGGGAACTCGCTACCACCAGCCCTGGGCC
>QWQY01000102.1 GCA_003670675.1 Chloroflexota bacterium | reverse complement strand
GAATCGGTCGGCGTTCATCACCTTGGTCCAGGCAGCGACAAAGTCGCGCACGAACTTGGCGTTGTTGTCGTCTTGGGCGTAGACTTCGGAGATGGCCCGGAGTTCGGAGTTTGAGCCGAAGACGAGGTCGATGCGCGTCGCGGTGCGGACTGCAGCGCCGGTGAGTCGGTTTTTGGCGACGTAGCTATTGGCACCGGTCTTTTCCCACTTGACGTCCATGCTGAGCAGGGTTTTGAACCAGCCGTTGTCCAGCTTGCCGGTGGTGCTCCACACGCCTTCGCCGGTGCGGCTGATGCCCAAGGCACGCATGCCGCCGATGAGGACGGTCAATTCGACCGGTGTCAGGCCGAGGAGTTGTGCTTTGTCGAGCATCATTTCTTCGGGGCTGACGGCGAATTCCTTCTCGACGTAGTTGCGGAACGCATCGGCGCGTAGCTCGAGATATGCAAAGCTGTCTGCGTCAGTATCGGCCTGGCGTGCATCGCTACGTCCGCCCGCAAACGGTACCGTGGCTCCGGAGCTGGCTTCGATGGCGACCGAACCGGCCAATACAATCACATCGGCGACGGACATGCCGGTGTCAGCCGAGATTTTCTCGTAGATTGGCAGTACCTTGTCGAGCAACGCAGGGTTGTTGACTGCCCAGGCGCGCTGTGGTGCAAGGCGGATGCGTGCGCCGTTGGCGCCACCGCGGTTGTCGGAGCCGCGGAAGGTGGCTGCACTGGCCCACGATACTTCGACCATCTGCGCGTTGGACAGCCCGCTGGCTTTGAGCGCAGCGGTAGCCTTGCTCACCTGATCAGCACTGGGTGTCTTGGCTGCCGGGATGGGGTCTTGCCAGGTGTAGGATGCGTCTTTGTAATCGCCGGCGGCATAGTTGCTTTTGGGACCCATGTCGCGGTGCAGCAACTTGAACCAGGCCCGTGCGAAAGCCTCGCCGAATGCGACGGGGTCTTTGACAAAGCGCTCGCCGATGGCGCGGTAGATGGGGTCGAACTTGAGTGCCATGTCGGCGGTGGTCATCATCGGCATGACTTTTTTGCCGCTGCCGTCGACTTCCGGTGCTTTGTCCCCTTCGGCGATGTCAATGGGATGCCAAATGTGTGCGCCGGCAGGGCTTTTGGTCAGCTTCCACTCGTAGTTGTACAACAGCTCGAGATACCCCATGTCCCACTGGGTTGGGTTGGCGGTCCATGGGCCTTCGATGCCGCTGGTGATAGCATCGACACCGACGCCGCTCTTGTGGGTGCTTGCCCAGCCAAAGCCTTGGGCCTCGAGTGGCGCGCCCTCGGGCTCGGCACCGACGGCAGTGGCGGGACCGTTGCCGTGTGCCTTACCGAAGGTGTGTCCGCCGGCGACGAGTGCGAATGTCTCTTCGTCGTTCATGGCCATGCGTTTGAAGGTCTCGCGCACGTCTTGGGCAGACAAGAGGGGGTCTGGGTTGCCGTTTGGTCCCTCTGGATTGACATAAATCAAGCCCATTTGGACGGCTGCGAGGGGATTTTCGAGGTCTTGGCGCGATTCGCCGTAGCGCTTGTCGCCCAACCAGGTGTCTTCCGAGCCCCAGTAGATGTCTTTTTCGGGGTGCCAGATGTCTGCACGGCCCAGTGCGGTACCGTGATTTGGACCACCCATATCTTCGATGGCAACATTGCCGGCGATGACCAGCAGGTCAGCCCACGAGAGTTTGTTGCCGTACTTTTGTTTGATGGGCCAGAGCAACCGACGTGCTTTGTCGAGGTTGCCGTTGTCGGGCCAGCTGTTGAGCGGTGCAAAGCGCTGTGCGCCGGTGCTCGCGCCACCACGGCCATCGCCGACGCGGTAGGTGCCGGCTGCGTGCCAGGTCATGCGAATGAACAACGGTCCATAGTGACCATAATCTGCCGGCCACCATGCCTGGCTATCGCGCATCACGGCACGGATGTCCGCCTTGACCGCTGCAAAATCGAGTGTTTTGACGGCTGCACGATAATCGAAATCACCGAGTGGGTTCGAACGTGTGTCGTGCTGGCGGAGGATGTCGAGGTTTAGGGCTTTGGGCCACCAGTCGTGGTTTTGGGTGCCGGTGGTCGGGGTGGTGGTTGCGCCGTGGTACGGGCATTTGCCGGTTGTGTCGCTCATGTGTACTCCTATGGTGGGGTAGACGCAGATGGGTACGGATATGTGCAGTGCGTTGGGTTGCACTGCTCAAATTATACCGGGATTTGTCTGCGTGGGGGGAGTATTGTGATACTCGATGCAAACACTCTTCTTGGTCGGTTGCCTTGCCACATGAAAGCGGTTTACATGCCTGCAATCACGACCTTCGTCAGCTCTGGAGGATCGACGGTGTAGCTTATAACCCAAATCACCAGGGACCATTGACGCACTCTCCAACTGGTTCGGTACCCCATTCATCGAATTCATCGAGTCAAAGATCTTGGGTCAGGTCGATTACGATCCGTCGCTGACGGATGGTACCGATGTGAGCACGGATGTTGGTTTCCAGAATTAGTCTCCTAGCATTCACCTCCCCCTTGTATGGATTACCATACAAGGGGGCGTTTCTTTTCTTTGGAGAGAAAAGAGAATTATAATTGTCGTAATTCAAAGTGGAGTTGCCCCATGACCACCTACGACCTGCTTGTCCTCGGCGAACTGAACGCAGATTTGATTCTGCGTGGCGATGTCGAGCCCGTTTGGCAACAACATGAAAAAATCGTCGATGACATGGCACTCGTCCTCGGTGGTTCTTCTGCGATTTTTGCGTGTGGCGCTGCGCGCCTCGGCCTTTCTGTTGCATATGTGGGTGTGTGTGGCGATGACACCATCGGTCGGTTTTGCATGGATGCGCTCACCGTAGCAGGTGTCGATACGTCGCATTGCGTCGTCGATCCGAATGTCCGTAGTGGATTGACAGTGATTCTCCAAAAGCCCGCAGATCGCGCCATGTTGACCTACGAAGGGGGCATTCCACTGCTTGCTGCGCGTATGATCCCGGCTGCGTTGGTTGCGTCTGCCCGCCACTTGCATATTGGGAGTTACTACCTGCAACACGCCTTGCGACCCGGGTTGCCGGGCATGTTCCAACAGATGCAGGCAAACGGCGGCACGACATCGGTCGACACCAACTGGGATCCCGCAGAATTGTGGGCTGGGCTCGACACGTTGTTCCCGTATACCAACCTGTTTTTGCCCAATGATGCCGAGGCATGTGCAATTACTCGCCAATCCACCGTCGCAGCCGCATTACCCGTGTTGGCACAGCAGGTGCAGACGGTAGCGATCAAATGCGGTGCAGACGGTGCGTATGGTCAGCAGGGCACGTCGTTGGCGCATGTAAACGCAATAAAAACTGATTTTGTCGACGCGGTGGGTGCCGGAGATTCGTTCAATGCCGGCATGGTCTACGGCATGTTGGCCGGTTGGTCATTGCACCGCTCGCTCCAGCTCGGCGCTGTCTGTGGGTCGTTATCGACCCGCGCTGCAGGTGGTACCGCGGCCCAAGCGACCCTCGCCGAAGCACTCCCCTATCTGACAGAGGCAGCGCATGCGTGACGTCATTGATGCTGTGCTTCGTTGGCAAGAACGCGGCGAACGCGTCGCCATGGCAACGGTCGTGCGCACGCTCGGCTCGTCGCCACGTGGGTTGGCCGCCAAAATGGCCGTTACCGATCAGGGCAATATCGTGGGGTCTGTCAGCGGCGGATGTATCGAAGGCGCAGTGTATGACGCCTGTCAACACGCCCTCAAAACCGGCACCGCTGCGTTGCTCCACTTCGGCGTGGCCGACGAACAAGCCTGGGAGGTTGGGCTCGCCTGTGGTGGCACCATCGATGTATTTGTCGCGCCGTTGCCCCGTATTGACGCAGTGCACGGGAGCGACTGTACCAGCACCGTCGTGCAGCGGCTGGTGGCACAACAGCCGGTTGTCTTGGCAACGGTGCTGACAGGGCCTGCGACCGGGCAGCAGCTCGTAGTTGCTCCCGACGTCGATGCACGCAGTGACATGCCTGACGACACCCTGCGTGATGCAATCCTGACCAACGCGGGTGCCATGCTCGCCGATGGAGCACATGGTGTCCGTGCTATCGAAGGTATCGACGTTTTTGTCGAGGTGTACCCACCACCACCGACCATCATTATGATCGGAGCGGTCCATATCTCGCTCGAGCTGACCGCCTATGCCGCGCAATTGGGCTTCCGTACCGTCGTTGTCGATGCGCGCGCTGCATTTGCCACTGCAGAACGGTTTGGGCACGCCGATGAGCTCGTCCATGCATGGCCAGACGAAGCACTCGAAGGGCGCTTGCATCGCAACGTCGCGGTTGTCGTGCTGACCCATGATCCCAAGTTAGACGATCCGGCGTTGCTGGTGGCATTGCCCAGCGACGTGCGCTATGTGGGGGCCTTGGGCAGCCGCAAGACCCACGCAGAACGAATCGAACGCCTCAGCGCTGCTGGCTTGACTGCAGCGGACGTCGCCCGCCTGCATGCGCCCATTGGACTCGATATCGGTGGGCGCACCCCTGCCGAGATTGCCTTGAGCATCATGGCGCAAATTGTCGCTGTGTGGAACGGGAAAGCCGAGTGACCGCGGTGCCTCTCGAACGCCACGACACGACCGTTGTAGCAGTGATTCTGGCTGCGGGACTCTCGCGGCGTCTGGGGCGTTCCAAACAATTGTTGCCGTGGCGGGGCACTACGCTCTTGGGCTACACCATCGATGTCGTACGGGCGGCTGGAATTACCGACATAGCAGTAGTTCTCGGGCACGACGCAGCCGCAGTACGTACTGCGCTGGCAGATCGAGCAGTCGTTTTCCTTGAAAACGCCGACTTTGCCATGGGCCAAGGGACA
Organism: Chloroflexota bacterium; assembly: GCA_003670675.1. Classification (GTDB taxonomy): domain Bacteria; phylum Chloroflexota; class Chloroflexia; order Chloroflexales; family Roseiflexaceae; genus UBA965. Next base: position 1,937 of record QWQY01000102.1, on the reverse strand, counting down.
TCAGTAGCGTGCGGTGCACGCTGGGCACAGCAGCGCGGATGCCGGCGGGTGGTTTTTTTGCCGTGTGACCAACCATTGTTGACCGCTACGCATCTGCAGACACTCCTTGCTGCGCACCCATCCGCCGCAGCATGTATGCCTCGGGTCGGCCAACAGCCGACCAGCCCCGTTGTCTGGGGTGCACAGACCCTCGAGACCTTATCGCAGTTGAGCGGTACAACGGGTGGGCGGCAACTGTTTGCGGCAGGGACGGTGGTTCCCACATACGTCGATTTCGATGCCCCTGAATTACTCCGTGATATCGATACTCCAGAGGATTACGCAGCACTATGCGATATGTAACATGTCCTCCCGCTGCGGCTATCGGCCACATTGCCCGCACCAACATCAGTAATCACGCCGGCCAACGCATTGTTGCCAAAGGTCACCGTCTGACGCCGTATGATGTCACCCGCTTGTACGACGAACATATCGCACTGGTCGATATTGTGATTGCTGATCCCGATGAAATCGACGAAAACCACGCTGCGGCCCATGTCGCCCGACATACCGTAGGCAGCGGCGTGCAGATTGCCGCGGCCCATCACGGGCGAGCAGATATTCATGCAAACCACGCCGGGGTCGTGCGCATCGACATCGACGCACTCATCCAGGCCAATCACAATCCCACACAGACGGTGGCGACCATCCGTGATGGTCACGTGGTGCACGCCGGCCAACGTGTTGCATCGGTCAAAATATTGCCCTTTGCGGTGCCACAACACGATCTCCCCGTACACCATACAAGCGTTGTCCGTGTGCTCCCGTTTGTACGTCGTCGGGTCGGCGTTTTGGTCGTTGGTGCGGTGGCGACGTACGAACGCATCCGCCAGAGTCATCTGCCGCCACTGCGTGATCGGCTGGCACTGCTCGATGCAGCGGTGACGCGTGAAGAAGCATGCATCGCCGCAGCCAGTGACATCGGTCGTGCGTTGCGTACGCTGGCCGCACACTGTGATCTGTTGATTTCTATCTCCGAAACATCCGTGATGGGAGTCGCCGAGGCCATCCCGGCAGGCGTCGGTGCCGCTGGTGGCCAGATTATTCGCCATGGCGCACCCGTCGAACCGGGCAATATGATGCTGGTCGGCAGCATCGATGCAGTGCCGTTCTTGGCTGCTCCCGGGTGTATCCGCAATCGTGCACGCAACGTTGTCGACCTGTTGTTGCCAAGGCTCATCGCCGATGACGTCCCAGATGCTGCTGCAATCGCGGCATGGGCGCACGGTGGCTTGCTCGGAGGGAATGATGACTGATCTGCAACGAGGAACCCATGTCTTGGTCATCGATGATGAGCCCGAGATGTGTCATATCTGTGCTCGCGCCCTGCAATCACGCGGCTATCGGGTGACCACCACGACAGATGCGCAAACCGTCGCCGAACTCCTAATGCGTGACACCTACGATGTCATCCTCACGGATCTCAAAATGCCCGGTATTGATGGTCTTGCGGTCGCCCAAATGGTGCATGAACACGACCCATCGGCTGCAATTGTGATGATGACTGCGTATGCGTCGTATGATCATTTGTTGCAAGCGATGCAATACGGCATTTCTGATTTCGTCCCCAAACCGTTCGATTTGACGCAGATGTTGCTTGCCGTGACACAAGCGTTACATCGCCGTGATTTCATCCGCGATAATGTCCGGTTGCGTGCCCTTGAAGCACTGCGGATAGATAGCGAAGTACTCACCACAACCCTCGAGTACCGCACCCTCGTGCCGACAATCCTCGGACTGGCGGTACGCTGGAGCGGCTGGCCGGTCGCAGCACTGTTGGTCGGTAACGACAAAACACCCCTCACGACGGTAACGGTATCGGACCAAACCTGGACTTTGACGGTCGCAGGCGTTGAGTTTGCCCATCGTGTCTTGCACGAACGGTCGTTGCAGACCGG
>QWQY01000101.1 GCA_003670675.1 Chloroflexota bacterium | reverse complement strand
TCCCCGCAGTGCAGAATCAACGTGTCTTCCCGATTGATGATAACATCGTCAGCCGTCCCGGACCGCGTATTGTTCAAGGGTTGCAGGCGGTTGTTGCAATCTTGCACCCAGAATTGAAGTAGGTACACATGATCCAGCGCTTGTTCCATAGGATGCGGCACCACTCGCGCTGGATTATTGTGTTGTTTGTCATGGTCCTCATGGTGGCAATGGTGGCCGCATTGAGTGTCGGCAGTGTTTCGCTGCCATTCGCCACTGTCATAGATGTGCTTTGGCGTTGGCTCACGGGTATGTCGGTTGCTGCGTATCCGCAGAGCACCACGAGCATTTTGCTTGACATCCGGCTCCCCCGTGTCCTCCTGGTTGCATTAACGGGAGCAGCCCTGAGTGCGTCTGGCGCAGCCTACCAAGGACTTTTTCGGAATCCATTGGCAGACCCATACATCATTGGAGTCGCCTCGGGCGCCGGACTGGGTGCAATGATTGCTGTGGTTGCTGGACCGGTACGTTGGTATGGACCGATTGCGTTGCCGATGGGTGCGTTCCTCGGAGCGATTGGTGTTGTGTTGGCGGTCACTGCGATTGCGCGGCGACACCGCGAACACAGTACCCAAGATATGGTGCTGGCAGGAGTTGCCATCGGGACTCTGGCAAGCGCGCTCACAACCTATCTGATGATACGGGCGGGTCGACAAGCAGGGCAATTACTGGCTTTTTTGTTGGGGAGTGCTGCATCAGTCGGCTGGGAATCAGTTCGCATCGTCGCAGGGAGTCTGCTCGTTGGTGTGGTGTGCCTGCTCATCGTCGCACGTGATTTGAATGTGCTGCTATTGAGTGAAGAGCAAGGCACGTTGCTTGGGATTGATGTACGACGCGTGCGTGGGTTCGTCGTGTTCGGGGCGACGCTGATGACCGCGTCTGCTGTTGCTTTTCATGGACTGATAGGATTTGTCGGAATCATCGTTCCACATGCCCTGCGTTTGGTCTTTGGTGGAGATAATCGAGCACTCATACCGTACGCGGCAATCATGGGAGCACTTTTTCTCGTGGCTGCGGATTTGATAGCCAGGACTGTCCAGGCGCCGGTTGAAATCCCGCTCGGGATTGTCACGGCGTGCATTGGGTCACCGGTGTTCCTGGTGCTGTTGTTGCGCCGGAGTAGAGCATTATGAACACAATAACCGTCGACCATTGTTGTGTCCGTTACGGCAAGAAACTCGTCGTTGACGACGTATCGCTGCATGCATCGTCTGGTTCGTTCATTGCGGTGATAGGGCCGAACGGCGCCGGTAAAAGCACGTTTTTGCGTGCGCTTGCCGGCGTGATTCCCCTTGCTTCTGGATCAATATCCATAAACGGCAGTGTTATTGCAACCCTTTCCCCGCGACAACGTGCGAACAACATCGCAATGGTGCCGCAACAAACACATATGCCGGCGGGTTTTACGGTGCGCGAAATCGTTGCGATGGCCCGCTATGCTTTTCGGCCGTGGTATGTCGCACAACGTGCCGACGATGAAGCCCTGATTGATGCGGCGTTGCACGACTGCGAAATGTCCGCGTATGCGAACGTAGATGCTGCCCATTTGTCCGGCGGTGAACAGCAACGTGTTGCGGTCGCACGGGCAATTGCGCAACAGGCAAACGTGCTGATCCTCGATGAACCGACTGCACATTTGGATTTGCATCATCAGGCAGCCATACTCCGCATCGCCCGGGTCCTCACGCAACGCGGTGTTTTGGTTGTCGCGGCGATGCATGATCTGAACTTGGCAGCTGCAATAGCGGACCGCGTGCTGCTGCTGCATGAAGGCCGCACCGTCGCCCAAGGGACGCCAGTCGAGGTCCTCCAGCACGCAGTGCTGGAACGCGTCTATCGCACATCGCTCCTGTGTATACCACATGCAGATGCATCCATTCCATTTTTTGTCCTTGCTCATGATTCGCCGGCACACGCTGCGACGACGTGATGCAACCAAACGCGCCATATAGTCGTTTAGTGTGCGACAAGAGGAGGAACCATGAAACGACAATACTGGATGTTGGCGACGGGAGTGATATATGTCGCCTTGGGAGTGTTTTGTGTGTGGGCGTATCCTGCCCTTCCTGACCAGGTGCCATCCCATTGGAACATCGCAGGAGAGGTCGATGCATACAGCGACCCGTTGACCAGCAGCCTGTTCATCCCGTTGTTCGCGGTCGGCGTATCGAGTCTGATGTTGATATTTGCGCGGATCGAAAAGAATCAACTTGTCGCTGACGCGCTCATCACCATGAGCACCGTCATGGCGGGTTTCATGGGTTCGTTGCATGTCGTGACGACTGCGATTGCGTTGGGGTACCCGGTGGTGCTCGAGCGGACCTTGAGTGGCATGATGGGGCTGTTGTTCGTCATCATCGGCAGAATGATGTATCACATTCCCCCAAACGGATTTTTCGGGATTCGAACCTTTTGGACCCTGGCAAATCCGGTTGTTTGGACCGAGTCACATCAATTGGCATCGCGCTGGATGATTGGGAGTGGGGTGGTGAGTATCATTCTCGCGCTCATCCCGATGAGTCCCGTTCTCTTGTTGAGTGGCATGCTGATATCTTTGCTTGTGGCAGTAGCCGTGCCGATGGTTTACGCGTATCGACGCTTTCATCAGTTAACCGATATCAAATAAAATCAACACCATGGCGCTGCTGTGCGCCATGGTGTTGATTGTTTGTACCATTATCGGTTAGCGGAATGTCGACTGCAGCCCATGGGTGCGCAAGACACTCTTGGCTATTTTGGCAACGACGGTATACGCCGGATCAAATACATTGCCGATGTGGTACTCGATGAGTTGGCTCATGATGACTGCAGCACTCGTGCCGTCGGCACCGCACGCAATCAACATGCGGTGCATTTCGGATGTGGCATGTTGGAGCGCTTGGTCGAGTGGACGCGCGTTGCCTACCGTATACAGATAGTCATCGTCCTCCGCGCGTGGCCAGGTGATGCGTTCCATCTGCGCCTTGGCGAGACGGACATCGATACGCATCGCTGATTCGACACCGGTACCGCCGATTTCACCACATCCTTGGACGAAGTGTGCATCGCCTGCAAAAAACAGCCCGCCTGCAACAGATACCGGAAAGTAGACGGTACATCCTACCCCAAAGAAACGGACATCCATGTTGCCGCCGTGCGGTCCGGAGGTCGCGGTCGAAACAGCTTCGCCACGTGCAGGAGCCACACCAAAACAGCCCACCATCGGGCGATAGGGTGCCGTAACTCGCATGCCATGTGTGCCACGGCTTTGTACTGTTCCGGTCGTGGTGTCGAGATCCCAGTATTCTTTTGGGAGCTTGCTCCCCGGTGCATACGGGACAGCGCCTATGTACTCTGGATCGACAACATTGCCCGCGAGTGTGGGATAGCTCCATCCATGCGGTCGCAATGGGTGCATGTTTGTAATGGTGACGGCAAGGACGTCGCCTGCAACGAGTCCGTTCACTGCAATAGGCCCAGACATGGGGTTTCCCGCAGGAGTGACTGTCTGGTCATTTCCGTCAATGCCGTGTGCATCGACGCACCACATGGCAACCTCGTCACCATCGTTGACGGTGAGTGCAGCGGGGTGGGTACCAATGGTCCGAAAATACTGTGTTGGTATGAATGTGTGTTGCATAAACACGTTCTCCTTTGACACAATGATGACATCGTTAGTATACTAGGCACATGGACGACGACTATCATTCACGCCAGATGAATACTGCATAGACAAGCGCGCGTTGCTCGTGGTGATACACCCGTGTGCAGCCGCACGCGGGTTTTCTGTTTTGGCAGAGGTATCCCATGCTATTTGTATCCCAACTGATGAACCTGCTCGTCCGTGCGCGTGATGGGAGCGAGATCGGAATACTCTCCGATGTCGTTGTGCGCATCGATGATCGCAGCTACCCACCGATTACGGGTATTGTGGTACGCGATCAACGTCGTGCAATGTTTATACGCGCCACAGACATCGTCGCGATAACACATTCCAATATTGCACTCAACACCATGCAACTTAACCTGCAACGATTCAGTCGTCGGGATGGTGAAGTGTTGCTCAACAAAGACGTTCTTGATCATCAGATCATTGATATCAACGGGCGGCGTATCGTGCGTGTGAACGACATCCAAATGGCCCGTATCGAACACGAGTATTGCGTCGTTGGTGTTGACATCAGTCCACAGGCAATCTTGCGCCGCCTCGCGCCGCGGGCAGCTGCCCAATACATTGTTGGGCGCCAAGTAATTAGTTGGGCGGATGCGCAATACCTTGCGTCTGCAGCGCCAGTGCAACTCAAAGTTTCTTACAACCGCTTGAACGATATGAGTGCGGTCGATTTGGCGCGTATTGTTGATGCGTTGTCCTACCGTGAATCGGCAGAAATCGTGGCCGCACTCGATGATGAAACAGCAGCCGAGACCCTCGAGGAGGTTTCGGATGAACGTATGGCTGATTTGCTCGAAGGAATGGATCAAGAGCGTGCAGCAGACATCCTCGAAGAAATGACCCCGAGTGCAGCAGCAGATGCCCTCGAAGACCTCGATGCCGACGTAGCAGAACAGATTTTGGCCCGTATGGAGCCCGAAGAGGCTGAAGACGTCAAGGAGCTCCTCGCCTATGACGGTGATTCTGTTGGGCGCAGTATGACCACGGACTTGGTGGTAGCGTATCCGGATGATCGGGTCGAGGATGTGATTCGTGGATTACGTGCCCGCGAAGAGCTGCCAGACCCGTTGACCGAGATCTATGTGGTCGAACACAACGATGTAGAAGAGGGCATGGATGGTATTGGTGCACGGTTGATTGGCATTGTGCGCATCCCGAAGCTCCTCGTGACGGGTTCGGACGTTCCGTTACGTGACATCCTGGAGGAAGTTCCTACCATCCATGTGGATGACCCTTCGGAGAACGCAGCCCGTGTGTTGGGAGAATACAATTTGACTGCTGTGCCGGTCGTTGATTCAGATGGGATGTTGGTCGGTGCAGTCAGTGTCGATGACGCGCTTGCTGTGTTGCTTCCGGATATTTGGCATCGACGCGGGTCGAGAAATTTCGGATAGGAAGGGCCGTCATGCGGATACAAAACGAGACCCTCTCGCCATGGCGCAAATTCGTCCGTGGTATGCGCAGATCATGGTGGCCGTACATAGCGGCGATTGGGCCAGGGTTGCTTGCTGCCAGTGCCGGGAACGACGCTGGGGGGATTGCAACATATGCAACTGCCGGCGCAACCTACGGGTACAGTCTGTTGTGGGTCATGGTGTTGATAACGATAGCAGTTGCCATTGTCCAAGAAATGTCAGCCCGTCTCGGTGCGGTCACGGGCAAGGGTTTTGCCGATCTCGCCCGCGAAAACTTCCCCATCCGTGTCACTGCACTCATCATGTGCACGCTTTTGTTTGCAAATGCCGGCATTATTGTGTCGGAGTTTGTGGGGATTGCCGCTGCCGCAGAATTGTTTGGGATAAGTCGCTACATTGCGGTGCCAGTCGCAGCATTTGTCATGTGGTTGCTTATTACGCGTGGATCCTACTCGCGGGTAGAGCAGGTTTTGTTGATCCTGAGTGCAGTGTTCTTGGCGTACATTGCATCAGCGGTCATCGTGCATCCGAATGGTGATGAAATCATCAATGGACTCAAACCGACAATCGTTCAAGAGAGTGATTACATCAAAATCGTCATCGCACTCGTGGGTACGACGATTTCTCCGTACATGCAACTCTATGTGCAGTCTGCGGTCGTTGAAAAGGGTGTCTCGATCAACGATTATCGCTATACACGCATAGACGTTCTGGTTGGGACGGTGATAGCGGGCGTTGTGGCTGCCTGCATCATCATCGCAACGGCAGCGACCTTACATCCACTGAATATTGTCATTACCACGGCGCAGGATGCAGCACGGGCATTGGCCCCGATTGCTGGAGACTACGCAGAAATCCTGTTCGGCATCGGGTTACTCGGCGCATCGTTGCTCGCTGCAGGGATTTTGCCGTTGGCCACTACCTACATGCTGAGTGAATCGTTGGGTTTTGAACGTGGTGTGTCACGAAGCTGGCAAGAAGCACCGATCTTTATGGGTGTCTTTACCGTATTGATTGTATTGGGTGCCGTTATTGCGCTGATACCTGGGCTCCCGCTGATTGATGTGCTGGTGGGTGTCTATGTCATCAATGGACTGCTGTTGCCAATTGAGTTGGTTGCCATCGTATCGCTCGTCAACAACAAAGAGCTCATGGGGCAGTACACGAATTCACCTTTTCATCGTGTCGTCGTATGGATCATTGTTGGGCTCGTCAGTGCACTGTCTATGGTGTATATCGGGTGGACAATCTACGAAGCAGTGGTTGCATAGGGTTCGACGAAAAGAAAAGGCCCCAGCGCATTACCTGCGCTGGGGCCTTTTCGCGGGATTTAGAAGGACGACGTCGGCCGAACGAGCGCATCGGGCTCGACTGCGTCGAGGCAGCGTGGGCCCGTGTCGGTCCAATCGGCTACGGACTCGAGGGTCATCTGTGGCTCGATCGTCATGTCCGCATCAACCACGATTTGGCACGAGAGACGCATGATGCCGAGCATGCCCTTCTCGGTCAGTTTGGCATGTTCTGCTGCGGTCATCGTTGTTGGTTCGCCGGCCAAAAACACGACACGACATGATGTGCATTTCGACTTGCCACCGCAGCGATGGCCGATATTCACGTTGTTGTCTTCGATTGCGTTGACCAATCGTGTGCCAGCGGCGACGGTGAACGACTTCCCATTGATGGTAAGCGTA
>QWQY01000100.1 GCA_003670675.1 Chloroflexota bacterium | reverse complement strand
CTTTCGTCTTATCAAAGGCCATCACTATGCCGCTATTCATCGGGCTCGATATCGGAACGTCCGGCGCCAAAGCAATCATTTGTGATGGCGAAGGCACCATAATCGCCAGCGCTCTCGCCGAGTACCCCATTTCGTCTCCACAACCCCTCTGGAGTGAACAGCACCCCGCAGATTGGTGGCGTGGCGCCCAAGAGGCAATCCGCACCGTCGTCAGCCACGTCGACCCGGCACAGATCCGCGGCATCGGTCTGACCGGTCAGATGCACGGCGCGGTCTTCCTCGACGACGCCAACCAGGTCATCCGCCCTGCCTTGTTGTGGAATGATCAACGTACCGCCGCAGAGTGCATCGAAATCACCCAAAAAGTCGGTGCCGAGCGACTCCTCGCCATCGCCGGCAATCCTGCGTTGACCGGGTTCCAAGCCCCCAAAATCCTCTGGGTGCGCAATCACGAACCAGCAAACTACGCACGCATCGCCCACATCGTGCTCCCCAAAGACTACATTCGCTTCATGCTGAGTGATGTCTACGCAGCAGATGTCGCCGATGGTGCGGGCACACTCCTGATGGACATCAGCGCACGCGATTATTCGCCCGAAATCCTGACCGCGTTGGGGATCCCCCGTGCGTGGCTCCCACGGCTCTACGAAGGCCCGCAGGTCACCGGCGAACTCAGCGTTCGGGCCGCCGCACAGCTGGGCATACCGGCTGGCATCCCCATTATTGCCGGCGGAGGCGATAATGCAGCAGCCGCAATCGGTACCGGTATCGTCACCCGTGGCGTCGTCAATAGTAGTATCGGCACCAGTGGCGTCATCTTTGCACACAGTGACTCCATCGCACTCGACCCCAAAGGACGCCTGCACACCTTCTGCCACTCCGTCCCCGGTGCATGGCATATGATGGCGGTCACCCTGTCCGCAGGTGGCTCGTTTGCGTGGTTCCGCAATCTGCTGCGCCAGATGGGCAACCCTGCACTCTCCTACGACGACCTCGTCGCGGTCGCCGCCCCGACACCCATCGGCGCCGAAGGCTTGGTCTTTTTGCCCTACCTCAATGGCGAACGGACCCCGCACCTCGATCCGCTGGCACGCGGTGGGTTCATCGGATTAACCAGTCGTCACACGGTCGGTCACATGGCCCGTGCCGTGCTTGAGGGCGTCACCTATTCGCTCCGCGATGGGCTCAGCATTATGCACGAACTGGGTGTCCCGACCACCGACATCCGGGCTACTGGCGGCGGCGGCAAGAGTGCGTTTTGGCGCCAACTCCAGGCCGACATCTACAGTGCTCCGGTATCGACGCTGGCCGCCGAAGAAGGCCCTGCCTACGGTGCAGCCCTCTTGGCAGGTGTCGGCACTGGCCACTTCCGCGACATCACCGACGCCGTCCAGCGCTGTGTGCGCGTCGCCACCACAGTCGAGCCCAACAGTTCCGCTGCCGCCCAACACGACCGCGCCTATGCAATCTATCGCCAACTCTATGGTCACCTCGCCACCGACATGCATGCATTGGCGACGCTCTAATCGTGTTGTGTCACCGCGCCCTGCCCGAATCACCGGCATACATCAATCCACAGGTTTTCTCGTGGCACGGTGCATTGCCATCGTCATCATGACAGGTCGATTTCTCACCTCGTGGCATTTTTCGGAGCGCGCAAGCACTGGAGAAGTACACCGCACCGGGCTGATCCATGTAACCAGCCCGGTGTTTGGATTGTCTGCGCCACTGCACGGGCAGTGTGGCGCGCTACCGCTGCCATGCATGCAATCGCTCCTTGACAGCCGTCTTGTGTGCCGTGTGGAGCTTCACTATGCATCTGCAGCTCCCCCGGTGCCAAAACCACTATGCACCACTCTAACGAATGACAAACAACACCACCATGGCAAATGCCACGGTGGTGTCGCTATGCGGGCCGTATGCAGATGCGTGGGTTAGTTCATCGCTTCAGTGACCGCAGCGATAAACGTCACCGGGTTATCGTGATGCATCTCGTGTCCCACGGCTGGGATACACACCGCGGTCAGATTGGGCATGTAGTTGACCAGTTCGGCAGCGAATTCTGCCCCAATCACGCCGCCCTTGTCGGGTTCGCAGTAGAGCATGGTGATAGGAACGGGCACCTTGTTGAGCCATTGCCACACCGGCGTCTTGATTTCGTCCAACCACCCCAACACCTCAGGGTCATTCTGTAGCTTGGCAATAGCCCAGCTATCGAGCGCTTCGTCACTCCAATGCGGGGCTTCGTTGCGTTTGAAGGCCACCAAGTCCGTGTGACGCATGCCCACCCAGGCCTGTAGCCCCTGCTTCCATGGGTCACGGACGCCTGCCACATAGGCATCATCCCCGCCCCGTGGCCACACCGCCGGATCTTCGAGGATGACGCGACCGACCAACTCCGGATGCGCAGACGCAAGGAAAAGACTCTGGGCGCCGCCCATCGAATGACCGATAACCGTCGGCTTGACCAGACCGAGTGCGCTGATCAGGGCAGCGGCATCGGCGGCAATCGTACGCGTCGCATAGTCGCTGGCGCGATCCGATGTGCCGTGACCACGACCATCGGGTGCAGTCACCCGGTAGCCGGCAGCGACCAATTGGGCAATCTGCACGCTCCAGTACAACCCACAGCCGGTGATGCCATGCAGCAACAGCACATCGGGCCCACTGCCGGCCTGATGAACGGTCACGGTCACCCCCGTCGACAACGCAACACGCCGTTGTTCGGTCTGTATCATGCGGTACCACCCTTCCATCTATCTCATGTGCGCAGTATATAACAATCACCCCCGAGTTGTTACCAACTCGGGGGCTAGAATGGGGTGCTCGACGGGTTTCGAACCCGCAACCTCTGGAGCCACAGACCAGCGCTCTGCCGTTGAGCTACGAGCACCACAACGCTTGCTAGTATAGCATACCAAGCAAGCGTCCGCAAATCGAATTAAGCGCCGATGCGTACCCATCCACCGTTCTTTTCGCTGGCGACCAGTGCATCAATCACACGCATATTCGCCACCGCATCTTCGATTGGGGTCGGCACCGCGCTGTTGTTGATAATCGCCAGACTGAACAATTCGCCTTGGATGGTGTATTGATCCACCGTCGGGAACTGGATCTCCTGTGTTTTGCCATTGGCCGTGTGCCACATGATGCATGGCTTGTCTGGCGGCGCATTGAAGGGAATTTCGATTTCGATGCGACCCTCGGTCCCCAATATCTGCACCCGTTGATAATTGGACAACTGCGTCGAGCAGGTGAACGTCGCAGTCCCGCCTGCGAACTGCATCATCCCTGATGCCAACCGGTCCGTCTTGAGCTGCGGATCGTATTCGATCAGACCAACGACCTTGCTCGGCTCACTGCCAAAGATAAAACGCGACAACGAAATGTTGTAACAGCCAATGTCCATCAATCCACCACCGCCGATGTCTGCTTGATTACGCACATTGGTGGGATCAGTCAGGTAATAGCTAAAGATACTCTGGATGGTACGTAACTGCCCGATACCGCCCGCATCGACGATTGCTTTTGCACGCTGCCATTGCGGATGATGGCGATACATGAACGCTTCCATCAGCTTCAGGTGCGGGTATTTTTTCCCCGCAGCAACCAACGACTCGGCTTCAGCTGCAGTCAGCGCAATGGGTTTTTCGCACAGCACATGTTTGCCGGCAGCCAATGCTTGGATGGTGACGGGCACGTGCAGGTGATTGGGCAATGGATTGTATATTGCCTGAATCGTTGGGTCTGCCAACAGCGCTTCGTAACTGCCATATGCCGTGGGGATACCCAATTTTTGTGCTGCCTGCTGTGCCTTTGCCAAATCACGCGACGCAATCGCAGCGATTTCGATATGCTCACCCTTCAACATGGCCGGGATGACTTTGGCGACGCCGATGTTGGCCGTACTCACAATGCCCCAACGTATCTTGGTCATGATGATTCCCTTCGTATACTCAATGCCCTGCATTATATACCCAAGGCGAAAATGGTAGGATAAGGGTACATATCGAAAGGGGCAGCGCGATGAAGTGGATCGGCTTAATCGGTGGGATGAGTTGGGAATCCTCGGCTGAATACTACCGCGTCATCAATCAGCTCGTACGCGACGCCCGCGGCGGATTGCACTCGGCACCAATCATCATGGCCAGTGTCGACTTCGCCCAAATCGAAGCCTACCAACACACCGGCGATTGGGACAGTGCCGGCAAACTGCTCGCGCAGGTTGCCCAACGCCTCGTCGCCGCTGGTGCCGAATGTATCGTCCTCTGCACCAACACCATGCACAAAGTATCGGCCGCCATTACTGCCGACCTGCCGGTCCCGTTCATCCATATCGCTGATGCGACTGCCGAACGCATCGTAGCCGCCGACATTTCGACCGTCGCGTTGCTCGGCACGCGCTACACGATGGAACAAGACTTCTACAAAGGCCGGCTCGAGGCACACTACGGCCTGACGGTGCTCGTCCCCGAGGCTGCCGAACGGGCCGAAGTCAATCGCATCATCTACGACGAACTCTGCATGGGGATCATCGATCCCCGCTCGCGGGCAACCTACCAGGCAATCATGGCCAATCTGGTTGCTCGCGGTGCCCAGGCGGTCATCTTGGGGTGCACCGAGATTACGCTCTTGGTGTCGCAGGCAGATGTGACCGTCCCGGTGTTCGACACCACCCGCATCCATGCCGAAGCAGCCGTTGCCTACGCCCTTGCAGTGCCCACGACAACACAAACCAGCTGATGATTGCCACATGAACGGAGATCGACCGATGAAGCGACGTGCATTCTTGAGCACTACCGCCGCCCTTGCCTTCTTGGCGGCGTGCGGGCTACCTACAGGCGAATACCCAACCGACACCCTCCTCTTCCCCGGTGCAACCCCGGTCGATATCAATGCTGCGGCGTTGGCTGCCGAACTCCAAGGCGGGATCGACCAGTATTTGACCGGACTCCCCAAACCATCCCGCACACAACTCTACCGCATCCCAGACGACAGCACATACATGGCGGTCAAAACCTTCTACAGTGATGGGTTGACGCCACTCGGCTGGGAGCCGTTCTCGAACGTCTCGGTCGAAGGCGACACGCTCAGCTACACCGCATGGCGCAAAGGGGTCAACATCATAGTCATCGGTGTGGTCGAAAATGTCGCCAACGACGGCGCGTACCTCCTTGTTGTTGGCCTCCCCTAATCGTCCCAGAACCGCCGTCGTTGTGTACGCACGTGCTGCAGTGTCTGCCACTGCAACGCTGCGTCGAGTTCACGCTGGAGCACACTGACCCGCTGGGTCTGATAGACGCCACGTTTGCCCACACACGCCACTGCCACAATCACGGCAATCGCAACGGGGACCAACAACCCTGCTCCAAATAATTCGACTCCTAGCAACACACACGTCAACGGCGTGTGTGTTGCTGCACCAAAGACTGCCACAAATCCGAGTGCAGCCATGACATCCATCGGCACTCCAATCACATGGCCCAATGTCGCCCCGCCCGTCGCTCCAATGACAAATAACGGGGTTACTTCGCCGCCTTTGTACCCGACGCCTAATGTGATTGCGGTGAACAGCATTTTGTATGCAAACGCCCACAGTGGCACGCCTTGGCCGCTGAATGCTGCCGTCAGCAACGGCAATCCCAACCCGTTGTACGCCGTCGTCCCACTGATGGAGGTCAGCACAACGATTACTGCCCCACCCGCGGCTGTGCGCCAACGTGCATCACCCAAAAAACGCTGTGCCACGACACCGACCGCATGGTGGAGTTCGATGTACACCACCACCACCACGGCAAATACCACGCCTGCGACAACACTCCATCCCATCAGACTCGGGCTGAGTGATGGCACGAGAAGCGGATACGTGGCATGCCCAACCCCGAGCATTCGCACGGTCGCATCACCGACAAGAGCCGCCAGCAGGCAGAGCAGAGCAACCTTCATGCGCACTGCACCACTCGCGAGGACTTCCATCCCAAACACCATGCCTGCCAGTGGTGTGCCAAACACACTCGCAAACCCGGCACTGATTGCTGCCATCATGAGGAGCCGTGCGTCGTGTGAATCAATACGCAACCAACGGATGACCGCACCCGCGATGCTCCCTGCCATCTGGACTGCCGTTCCTTCGCGGCCAGCAGACCCACCACACAGATGTGTCAGGAGCGTGCTCCCGAGGATCAGCGGCATCATCCGCAGGGGGACCGGGTGTGCGACCGGGTCATGGACGGCATCGATGATAAGCGCAGTGCCGGGTGCTGCGGGCGCACCCCAGCCACGATAGACCGCTGCCATCAGAAAACCGGCTAACGGCAATCCCCAGATAAGCAACGGGTAATCGTCCCAGAGTTGCGTGGTCCGAGCAAGCGCCGCCAAAAAAAACGCAGACACGAGCCCTGTCGCTAGTGCAACACCGACGACCAACAACATCCGGCGTAGGCTACCCAATGTGCGTGACATTGTCACTCCTCACCCCAAAAAAAGGTACAAAAATCGGAGCAGGGAAATCCCTGCTCCGAAATCATGTGACCGTCTGAACTTATTTGGTCTCGCGGTAGAGGACATGCTTGCGCAACGTGGGGTCGTAACGGCGCAGTTCGAGTCGGTTTGTGTCGTTCTTGCGGTTCTTCATCGTCGTATAGGTATGTGCGCTCTCGGTGCTCCGGAGCTTGATGATGATGCGATTGCCCTTCTTACTGGCCATGGTGTCCCCCCGCTAAAATCTAATTACTAACGGTAATTGTACCAAGAATCGAACGCATTGGCAAACGCATGCAGAACACTGCAAATAGGCGTGTATGGT
>QWQY01000010.1 GCA_003670675.1 Chloroflexota bacterium | reverse complement strand
GATGGCCAAACACGCACAGTACAGCGCTTCCAACGCAATCGCATTGAACTCCACCCCGACAACGCCCGACCATACGATGTGTTGTTGGGGCGCCTTGGTGCCGACCGCTTGGCACAACAGGGGCGCGATTGGTATGGGTTCGCCAAGGGGACCGATACCGGTGGTTGTCGCGTGTTTGCCGAGACGGGGCATGCAGTGTGCGGCGATATCCTCACCGCATGGCGCTCCAATGGAATCCAAATCGACACGAAAAAGTCCATCAGCGAGGCCGAAAGTCTCGCATTGTTTGGGTTGCCCCTGTCCGGTCTACAACTCGAGACCCAGGCAGATGGGACCAAATATCAGGTGCAGTGGTTTGAACGGGCGCGCTTCGAGCTCCACCCCGAAAACACGCCACCGTACCATGTGCTCCTCGGGCTTTTGGGTAACGAAGAGTACGCGTTCCGCACCAAACCTGCTCCGACCGCAGTACCCGTCGCACCAGCAGTGCCGGCTACACCGGCGGTCCCTGCACCAACGGCGGTGTCTTTTGCAGTCACCCCCGAGCAATTGGTGACCCGACTGCGCGATATGCCGATGGGCTATTGGACGACGGACGGCAACGGATTAACATTGGCTGCAGGCGGGATACGCTTCCACCGTGAAATCTATTATTACTCCGCATCGACCGGCAAAAAACTCGTGCGGATGTCGATCAATGTGCGCAACAATCGCGGCTACGGCGGAGATTCGATTTATCTAAATCCCTGGCGATTCACCTTGGTCGATGTCGAAGGGCGCCAATACAGCTATGACATTGCCACCTATGCCCTGACCGATGCCGTGGGCGTCGGGTATATCGGCGCAGGGCAACAGGGTGGCGGGGACATCGTCTTCGAAATCCCCAAAGACACATCACCTGCCAGCATGCTGTTTGTCTATGACAGCACCGAACGTCCCGTTCGGCTCATCTTTGACAATAATGTCCACCAATAAGGCGTCTTCCATCTGCACCGTGGGTTACCCGTGCACGATGTGCGTGTTGAGTAGAGAACCCAGCCGATTCGCGTGACAAGGAGGGATCAATGCGTATCCGAATGCTATTGGCAATGTGTATGCTGACGGTATTGTGCACCATGGCGCCCCGTGCTGCGGCGGCTGCAGGTCCGCTGTGCTTCCCCGAGACAGGGTACTGTGTCGAAGGGCGTCTACGCGAATTTTGGGAACAAAACGGCGGATTGCCTATCTTTGGATTCCCCATTCGCAATCCTGAACGCATGTACATCGATGGCACCCAGTACACCGTTCAGCGGTTTGAACGCAACACGTTGGAATTGCACCCCGAGAATCGACGACCCTACGACGTCCTCCTCGGTCGATTGGGCGCTGATCAGATTTCGATGACGAATCGGAATTGGTACAACTTCCCCAAAAACGGCGACACCGGTGGCTGCCGCATGTTTGCCGAAACAGGGCATGCCGTCTGCGGGGCAATTTTGCAGGCGTGGCGGGCCCAAGGGTTGAATATCGATGGCCGGCGAGGTTTCTCCGAAGCCGAAAACCTCGCGTTGTTTGGGCTCCCGCTTTCGGACCTCCAAAGCGAAACGCTCGCGAATGGCCAGACATATCAAGTGCAATGGTTCGAGCGTGCGCGCTTCGAGGTGCACCCCGAAAATCCGCCTCCGTACCAGATCCAACTCGGTCTGTTGGGCAACGAAGTGCTGCAATCGGACAAATCGCTGAACGACAAACGCATGACCGAGTCGACAATCCTCTTTGTCGATCTGCCCTATGGTACGAAGCAGACATTGACCGAGAGCTATGGACCGTCTGAGGCAGCCGAGAAGGAATTCTGGCCGAGTGCCGATTCTGCCGTTGGCTTCTTCAAAAACACCATGCGTCTAGACACCTACCACGTCAAATACAACACCTTTGCGGCCTATGACGATGTGGGATTCTTGTATCTGTCCGCATACGTCACGCACTTCCGCAGCGACTTCGGCGCAACGGCATTTTTGGACGAATGGTACCGGATCACCTACGAGCGGGTGAAAAAAGAAAAAACATCGAACATCCGTAAACTGCCGATCAAAGGGGTGGGGGCAGATCAGATTCGTGCCTACTGCACCACCGATTCGTATGACGCGTGGAACGACGATGCCGCCTTGTCGTTGCGGGAATGTGATGATTTGTATGTGTTCTACCGCAACGGCAACAAAACCGGTGTTTTGATTTTTACCCTGCCGTATGATGTGCGGCTCTCGAAGATTATTCCGTATATTACCCAAGCGGTCACACGGATGGGCTGGGAATAACGCACAATTGTGGACGAACCGAGTGATATCGTTGTTCGACACAGAAAGGAACTCCCCATGCGTCGGATGATGATACTACTGGTGGTTGCGATGGTTGGGCTATCGGTGTGGAATCCGATGGCGGTCCACGGTGCACAACGCTGCTTCAGCGAGACGGGCTTTTGCATCGATGGTCGCATACGTGAATTTTGGGAACAAAACGGAGGATTGGCGGTGTTCGGGTACCCCATCGGGGCACTCGTTTCGGTACAAGTCGATGGGAAGAATATCTCCTCACAACAGTTTGAGCGCAACCGGATGGAACTTCACCCTGAGAATGCCAGGCCGTATGATGTCCAACTCGGACGTTTAGGAGCACAGTACACCCAGAGGACGTTCGAGATGCAGAATCTCCCGTCAGAGGGCATTGCTGAAACGGACATCTCAGGCGATTACCTCGCGTATCGAGATGATTGCCGGTGGTTTGTAGAAACACAGCACTATATCTGTGGCGACTTTTTTGATTATTGGCACAATCATGGTCTGCAATTCGATTCCAATCCACGGTACACCGATGCAGAACGGATTGCGCTGTTTGGCCTCCCGATTTCTTCCTTTCGGAGACAAACGATTAATGGTCAACAGTTTTTTGTGCAGCTATTCGAACGGGCACGCTTCGAATACCATCCCGAAAACCCAGCTCCGTACAAAGTACAACTCGGGTTGCTTGGTAGAGAAGAAGCCGTGATTGAAACGCCGCCACTAGCAGATGTTCCAGCGGTCAGTACGGTGTCGAACGGTGTACCAACCACACCGGTCATCTTGCCCGAATCAGACCTGCGCGCCTTTCGCTACAAAATGCCCACACCGGGTTATTGGATGGCCAGCGCCGATGGCATGGTTGCGTCGGTAGGGAGCTTTCAATATATGCGGGAATTAAAGGGATACACGGCACCGAAAGGTCAAAAGTTTGTTGTATTTGCCATTACAATCAAGAATACACGGACTGAAGCGTATCGTGGCGAATATGTCAACACCGCATACTTCACTATCACCGACCTCGAAGGGGTGGCGCGCGACCGTATCGTAGCGACCTATGCACTGGAAGGCATCTTCCAAGCAGCCTATCTCAGCCCTGGTCAACAATCAGGCGGGCAGATTGCCTTTTTGATCCCGTCGAATAGTGCCCCCGGTCAAGTCCATATTGACTTCTCAGACAATCCAATAACCATCGAATTGCGTACCTGGCCAATCACGCAATAACGTCAGCGGATGGCGAACGTCACGTCTCCTTCACATCACCACACCACGTCAGATTTCGTTCGACGTGGTGTGTTTTTGTGGTAAAAATGACGCTCATATATACGCAATTTCATACATAAAACGTTTGTTATCAATTCTATTTATTGCGCATAGATAATAGTTAAATTGCATATCAATATTTTTTCAAATATACTTCGAGTGAGTTTTTTATACTGTGTAGTAATTACTCGGTTTTGTGGTATTATTGTCATCAATCAACTCCACCACTGACAAGTAGGGACGACATGCGCAACACGACGATCTGGGCGTTGGTAGGGATTGGGCTGTTGTGGCTGATGCTGCCGAATCACGCAGCTCAGGCAGCGCAGCGCTGCTTTGTCGAGACAGGGTATTGCATCGACGGTCGGATCCGCGAGTACTGGGAGCAGAACGGTGGGCTGCCGGTATTCGGATTACCAATTGGCCCCCAAGAGCCGGTTATCGTTGATGGGAGTGCATTCATTGGCCAACGCTTCGAGCGGAACCGGCTCGAGTTGCACCCCGAGAACGCCCGACCATACGACGTGTTGTTGGGTCGTCTGGGAGCAGACCGACTCGCACAACTGCGGATCGATTGGACGTCGTTCCCCAGTCAAGCCACTGCGACAGACTGCATTTCGTTTGCACAGACCAAGCAGTCTGTGTGCGGGCAATTTTTGGCGGCATACCGACGTAACGGATTACAGATGGACACCGATCCGGCGGTGAGTGAAGCCGAGAGCCTGGCGCTGTTCGGATTGCCGCTGTCGAACGTCTATCTCGAGACGCTATCAGACGGCCAACGTTATCAGGTGCAGTGGTTCGAACGTGCACGATTCGAGTATCATTCCGAAAATCCAGCCCCCTATACGGTACTCTTTGGGCTCCTGGGCAACGAGACGTGGCAATTCAGCAACGTACCGACTGCCACACCGGTCCCCACCGCACAGGCAACACCCACCATCACGATGACCCCAACCGCGACACCAGTGCCGACATTGCCTTCGAGTATCACCGATACCTTCCGGAGTCGAATGCCGACCGGCGGCAAATGGTATGGCGATGTCAGCCGTGGCGTATTGGCGGTCTATGATTTCACCTACACCGAATCCAGTGTGTGGTCCAAGACGGTATCGTTCAAAGTGATGGAATACAACCCCGAGGCGAATGGCGAATCGCAGATTTCTGCGGTCAGCATTGTCGATCTCGACGGCAATTATGGCACCTACTATTCGGGATCACCCTGTACGAGTGGTTGCTCGTTTATCACAACCAACTATAGCTATTTGATCCCACGGACGTCGGCACCAGCACAAGTCACGGTCTATTTGGCCGGCAAACCGGTGGTTATCGAACTCCGGCAGTGGCCCAAACCATAGCACGCTACGGTGGTCGAGGCGCAGCATTGATGCTGCGCCTCTTTTTTCAGCCATACGTCGCCTGCCAGAGCGTAACGACTACAGCGAGTGTTCTGGACTGCGCGGTATATCACCGACCACACAAATCCGGAACATTATGCCCTGCGCAGAGATGACACAATCATTACAGGATTTTTATAATATTTTACGAAAAATTAATTCAATAAATTTGACTAACAAGCCTCTTTTGCGCATCATGATGCAGTATCCCCTCCGAGCCAATGGTACGTTGAATATGCGGCTATTGCGTGGAGTTTCTTACGGCATAATGACGATTTGACGCAACCCGTGGTGAGTGCTGTTCTGCGTGCTACTATGCATAAGATACATCTGACTCGGGGGGAACGTCTGCATGAAACATTACGTACACCTGCTATGGGTGCTCTTGGTACTGCTGAGTGTGTCTGTGGGGTTGCCCATGCAACCAGCACATGCTGCCGACACCTGCTCCCGCGAGACGGGATTTTGTATTGATGAGCGCATCGTACGATATTGGCAAACAAATGGTGGGCTCAGTGTCTTTGGGCATCCCATTAGTGTGGTCCAAGAGCGGTTCGAAAATGGCGGGATTATCCGCACACAGTACTTCGAGCGGCATCGTATCGAAGTCCATCCCTTGGCAGCACCATACGACATCCAACTCGGTCATGTCGGGTCCGAAGAACTGCGCGCGCGGTACGGCGTGGACAATGCAGCAGATACGCGTGGCAATCAAGCAGGATGTCGGTGGTTTGGCGAGACCAATCACGCAGTCTGTAGTGAATTTGCCGCATATTGGCAAGGACACGGGGTTGCGCTGGATCAACGCAACGGCTGGTCCTATGCAGAAAATCTTGCGCTGTTGGGATTCCCGGTGTCCGGTGAAATGACCGAGACACACGAAGGACAGAGCTTCACGGTCCAGTATTTCGAACGCGGCCGCTTGGAGCTTCATCCCAACAATCCTGCACCGTACCGTGTGTTATCGGGGCTTCTGGGCCGTGCAGCGCAGCAACGAGTGGAGCCAGCACCAGCCGCGGTCAGCGCGCCCACGGTAGCGGTTTTGCCAGACAGTGTGTTGCAGACATTTGTAACAAACCGTATGCCCGTCGTTGGGTACTGGCAAGCGTCCGAGCACGGGATCTATAGTGCCGTCACCAACATCCGCTATCTGCATACATTTGCATCGTATCGTGCACCGGATGGCAAGCGTTTTGTGGCAATGACCGTCCAATACCGCAACGATCGCCAACCGAATCAAGCAACCGAATACGTGGGTCCAGAGTTATACACCTTGGTCGATTTGCAGGATGGTGTGCATGCGCTCGACGAGCGCTACATCGGCTTGACAGATGTCTTGGCGGGAACGATGGTGGCACCGGGCCAACGTACCGGCGGTCAAATCTTGTTCTTGATTGACAAGGATACCGCGCCGAAGCAGCTCCGGGTACAAACCAATGCGGGGGTTGTCACCATTGAACTCCGTGTATGGCCTATTATCCCCTAGACACTGCGATGGGACCACTTGCCCAGAGCGTGTGCAGCATGCTCGTACAGAAACGTGACACATCGTGTTTGCAAGAGAAACATCCAAAACCAAAGAAGCACGGATACAGTCATGGTCTCGGACGATTGCACGTCTCGTTGCAATCACGACCGTACCGGTAGTGCTGTGTGCACTGTGGTTGAACATTGCGGACATGGTAACCCTCAAGTCAAGCACATTTGTGGCAACCTTACGGCAGCCTGCGCTGGGAACCAAACCAGTACCTACTCGTTCACTGATCGCCGCAGCGCTGAGTCGAACGCAACTCGATGTACGCTCGGTCTACGAAGCGATGTACCCGGCGCAGACAACCCAATACGTTGCGTTGCTGTTAGTCCCTGGCCTGATTGATGAGCTCCAAGGGGATGTACGGGCCGAGAACATCTCGTACATCATCGATCAACGTCTGCCGGTGCTGGTACGCGAGTATGTCCACGACGCACCGCTCTGCACCCAAGTACAAGAACGCCAGATTATGGCCGTCATCGAAATGCCTACTGGCTATGCAGTGGATGTCTGCCGGCCTGTGAAGCGCGAAAACGAACAAGCCGTGGTGACCTGGTTGACTGCATCGCTCCAAAAGGGGTTCAACAGCCCCGAAGCAGAGATACAGGGCATCATTTATCCGCAACGTGTCGAAACCCAGGAACGCATGGTGTATGCCCGATTTGCCCAGTATGCCCGTTATAGTGCGATTTTTGCCTTCATTTTGGTGGCAGCGGTCATTGGCATGACGGGGATGCGCTGGCATGCAAGCATGCGCTGGTTGGGTGTCATCTTCATCGCAACGGGGATTTTGGGTGTCAGCCTGCGTGCAGTGACCGAGTCGGGACAGGCATTCGACGGCTCCCTCATGCTCCAGCAGTATAGTCGTCAAGCCGCCTGGGCAGGATTACCGCTGGGCGTGTTGATCCGCGTATTAGCGGACCCCTCGTTCCGCGATTGGAGCATCATCAGCGCGTGCATCGTCCTGTTTGCAGGCACGGTAGGCGTCGGTCTGGGTGCGCTCCAACCGATACGACGCCCAATGCCCGTCGGTACCCTCACCCCGTTGGAAGGGGTTCCGAGTGCAGAGCCGCAGCATGCATCGAGCCTCACCGCTGTCGTGCCGACGGTGACCGTCACCGATGCGTTACCAGCTGGCTTGGTGACCAACCCACTCGAAATCATCCACGACGACGAGACACCACCCAAAAAATCCTAATCGATACGGCTATCGCCAAGCGGTACGGTGGGGAACATCGTCTGTAACGGCGCTGCATCGTCGCTCGCATCGGCGAGCAGCGGGATGTCGAGCGGCGGCAAATCACGGAGCGACGTTAATCCGAACTGGCGGAGGAAGTGGTCCGTCGTCGCAAACAGTACCGGCCGACCAACGGTGTCGAGCCTACCCACATCGACGACCAGCTCGCGAATCTGAAGTTGCCGCACCAGCGTGCTACAATCGACCCCTCGAATGGCTTCGATTTGGGCACGTGTGATGGGCTGTCGATAGGCGATGATAGTCAACACCTCAGAGACGGCATTGGACAACTTGGTCGCGCCACTCTGCCCCAACATCCGCCGTACCACCGGCGCAGCCCCCACACTCGTTACAAATTGAATGCGGTCTTCGTGCCGGAGCACCGCGATGCCACGCTGCTGATAGTGCGTACCAAGCACCGCGACAGCTGCATCGATAGCGCCGATAGAAACCTCGAGCCATTCGGCCAGCTGTGCCAACCCAACCGGCTCACCCGCGGCAAACAAGATTGCCTCGATTTGGCCCTCGAGGCTGAGGGGCTGCGTGTCGACCATGGCTTAGCCGACGCACTGCAGGTCGCGCGCGAAGGTCGTCATGGTGGTAGCGCCCGTTATGGTACGAACCAGCATGTCTTCGATACGCACACCACATTCGCCAGGCAAGTATATTCCTGGCTCGACGGTAAATGTCATTCCATCGAGAATGGGATTGTGATCACCGGCCACCATGAATGGCGGCTCGTGGACATCGATGCCCAGGCCATGACCAGTCCGATGAATGAAGAACGCACCGAAACCGGCTGCATCGATGACGGCCCGTGCTGCGCGATCAACCGAGTCACCGCTGGCACCGGGCTGTTGGGCTGCCAGTCGACCCGCCTGATTGGCTGCCAGGACGGTGTTGTAGACCAGGGTGGCACGTTCGGACAAACTGCCCACTCCGATGGTGCGGGTAATGTCCGAGACATAGCCATCGACGATAGCTCCGCCGTCGATTACCACCAGATCGCCGGACTGGAGCTGTCGCATCCCATTGGTGTGATGTGGGCTTGCGCCATTGGGACCTGAGCCAACGGCCAGGTCGAACGACGGGACGCTCCCGGCGGCGCGTATGCGTCGTTCCCAATCAGCGGCGACATCGAGCTCGGTCATCCCGATCCGGATGGAGGCGATGGTTGCAGCCAACGTCGACTCGGCGACTACAATCGCGCGCTGCATGGCGGCGAGTTCGTCGCTGGACTTCTGCATGCGCAGGCTGGCTATCAACGGATCGGCATCGATAATCTGTGCGCTCGGCACGACAGCCTCGACAGCCCGTAACTCGAAGACGCGCATAGTGGTGTGCTCGACCGCAATGGTACGCACCGTACCTCCCAACGCGCTGACCGCAGCACGGAGCGCAGTTGTCGGGCCATCACCGTCGTCCCACGGGTGCACGGTAACAGGGAACTGTGCCGCAGCCTGTGCGCGCGGTGCCTCCATGGTGGGCAACACCATGTGGGCGGTGCCCGTGCGCGGGATGAGCATACAGGCGAGTCGCAATTTGGTCGAAAAGCCGATCCCGCTCAGATACCGCATGTTGGTACCAGGGACAAGGATGGTGATGTCAATGCCGGCGGCTGCCATGGCGGCCTGCATCCGTGCGAGTCGTGTCATAACTGGTGCTCCTCTTCGCTTTCGGGTGGGGCAAATGCGACGCGGGCAATTGCCCAGCCCGATTGAATAGAAAACTGAAAATCGCCGTTGAGGTCGCTTTCGACCAATGTACGGACCATCTGGAGTCCCATCCCGGTGCCCCGATGTGGCGGTAACCCAACGGTACGCTCCGGGCCATTATCGCGGACTTCGATCGCATAATCGTTCCCTTGGTCGACCAGCGTGATGATGACGTCGCCGCCCACCATCGATAAGCCGTGCGAGAGGGCGTTCATGATAAGTTCGTTCAACACAATCGAAAGGACGGTCGCTTGGCGCGATGCCACGCTGATTGCGACGCCCGTAACGCGAAAGTTCACCGTATGCGCAGGATCGGTCATACTGACGACCGCATGATCGACGATTTGTTGGACGATGGCGTTGACGGTGGTCATCCCAATATCCTCGCGCGAGAGGAGATTGTGGACCGCCGAAATTGCCTGGATGCGGGCAACGCTGTCGCGCAGCGAATGACTCGCTTCGGATTCGACCGGCAAACGGCGGAGCTGCATGGTCAGCAACGCCGAAATCGTCTGGAGATTGTTGCGGACCCGATGATGCATCTCTTGGAGCATGACCGATTTGACGGCGAGCGCCCGTTGACTGTCGTCATACAAGCGTGCGTTTTCGATGGCGATGGCAGCAGCATCGGCAAACGCCGCCAACAACCGTACCTGCTCGAAATCGTAGTAGTGTTCGTGCGCCATATACAAGCTGATGGCACCCAACGGTCGTTCGCCACGCACACGCAACGGTGTGCAGTAGAGCGAAAAGAAACCGTCACGGGCTGCTGTCTCGGCCAAATCCGGGAAGCGCGTATCGGTGAACGCATTGAGCACCGCCAATGGGCGGCCATCGTGTACCGCAGCAGTAATGCATTTGGGGATGGGCGACGGATTGCGGGGTGCCCCATGGGTCGCCGCCAGCACCAACGTGTCATTTGCATCGATGCGAAAAATGTCGGCACGGGTGGCCTGTGAGAGTTCTACCGCCTTGTCTGCGATGAGTTGAAGCAGTTCATCAATCCGGAGCTGCTCTGCGATGCGCTTCGACACCTGTTGCAGGGTGGTCAGCTCACGGATTTTGCGATGGAGCTGATTATCGGCGTTTTGGTAGATTTGCGCATTGGTGATGAAGAAGGCGAGCTCGCCCGCAATCGTCTCGACGAAACTGACTTCACTCTGGTTGAACAGCCGGGGCTGACGCGTTTGTACGGTGACGACCCCTTGGAGCTTGGGGGTACCCAAATGAAATCGACCGTCGCTGAAGAGGACGATAGGCACAGCCAAAATACCATGCAGGTCAGGAGTACGCAGCGAAACATCAGACGCACTGCGACTATCGCGGGCGGTGTCTTCGACCATAATCGGCTTGCCGGCTTGGCCTGCTGCTCCGATGATGCCCTCGCCGAGCGACATCCGGACTTGACCAATAAGACTCTGGTCAAGGCCTGCACAGGCGCGGAGCACGAGTTCGTTGGCATCGCGATCATATAGGTAGATTGCGCAGACATCCACGCTACCAACTTCGATGACGGTGTCGACGACCTGGCGCATCGAGGTATCGAGATCGAGGGTCGAATTCGCGGCCGCAATAATCCGATGGAGGCCACGGAGCTCGGCCATGCGACGGAGAAATTCGGATTCGCGCTCGGCATGACGTTGCTCGGCAGAGGCCGCACCGTAGGCAATCCAGATGTTGCGTTGGACGTCGGCAAGGGGTAACCCGTAGTGTGCAGCAATTGCGGGCAAGGCGGCATCCAAGGCCGCGATATCCCCGTGTTGGTCGTACCAGCGGGTGGCGATGAGCCGCATCCCCTCTGCAGGGTCGATGTCGTGTTTGGGTATGAGTTCGACGGGGGTCGTCATGGAGCCTCCGAGTCAACTGCCTGCCAGAGGAGGGCATCTGCCCAAATCCCACGGCCACCAATGGCGTCACGCAGTGGCAACAAGACCCGTGCGCGGGTGTCAAACGTATAGGTACCGAGGTCCACCCATTCGTTCGCCACGGTCTGCAGATTGACGCGTGCCTCACTCGTCCCTTCACGGTGGACGATTTGGTACGCGACCATGTCACTGTCGATGAGCCCACTCAGGGCGTACGGGACATACACCAACAAGCGATAACGGCCGGGACGCATGGTATCGACATGCCATTCGGCGACGGCAACAGGCCCAATCGGGCGCGCACGCCAGGTCCGCAGGAGGTCGACGCCCCGTTGCCCTGCCACATACGATGCACTCCCGCCGACACCCGATGGCGTCGATAGGGTCGTCAACCCAGTCACACGAAAATGGTCGGGATCACTACTATCAATCAACACATCGGGTTCGTTGACCGGTCCACACGGAGAAGGGGTATCAGCCCACATCCAGTAGCTTTGTGCGCCCGCAGGATGCTGTTGCCACGGGTCGTCGCCCGTACCACACCAGCCATACGGATCGATGCTGACCCCAGCATATTGGACCCCGAAGTGCAAATGTGGACCTTTGGCGCAGCCCGTTTCTCCAATAATGCCGATTACATCACCCGTCTTGACCGACTGCCCAATCTCAACGGCGAAATCCGATAGGTGCCAGTACAGGGTGCGTACATCCGCACCGTGGTCGATAATGACCGCGAGCGTGTCGCAGTTGTCGTCAGCAATACCGGCGAATATGACGGTTCCATCCGCAGCAGAAAGCGCTTCGTCGGGTGGAGCAGCAGCGTAATCCCAGCCGTCGTGTCCGTTGTAGGCAAACGCACTGTCGGTCTCGGTATGCCCCCAGTAGGTCGTAATCCCATCATCTGCACGCCGGGTCAAAAACGGCCCGCCGTGGTCAAAAAACGACGTGACCGGGAAGATGGTCCGGAGCGGACGCTGTAAACGGACGGTGGGTGGCTCACGTGCGGCGGGCGGTTCGGCAGATAGTGCCCCAAACAGCCGTTCGTACACCGCCTGGAACTGCAATAATGCAGGTTCGAGACGGCCGTTTTGAATGGTCGGCGCGAGTACACGGGCCAACACGTACTGGGCATCGCTGAGCGACGCGGGTGCAGCTGCTTCGGTCCCGTCGGCATAGACCAATGATGGCCGCTCACGCAGGTAACGCCGTGCATAGAACAGCTCACGCACAGCCCAGCGGATCTGCGCCGAAAAACCAGCGTAGCGGCCGTCTTCGCGGTAGTTGCCGAGTGCCCACTGGTAGCGTTCGGCAGGCAACCCTGGTTGCGTTACTAGGTCACTCTGATACTCGAGGAGCGCCAAGATGATTTTGGGGCTGACACTGTAGTAGAGGGTTTGACCGAGGATTGCTTTGCCGAATGGTTGGCGGCGACCAGCCACGGTGACCGATACATCTGCCAAATCACCGCCACTGGCACGGAGGAATTGCTCGATGGGCGCTTGTGTAAAGTCGCGGTCATAGACAAGCTCGGCCATTGCGAGGAAGCGTGGGGCGGGGGTCGGGGTGGTCGGAATGATGGCAACAGTGGTCGGGGCTGGGGTGGATTGCATCGTATCTGCAGTGGGCACCGCAGTCGGACCGATGGTTTCAACAAGGACTGGGGATATTTGTCTGTACGTCTGACGGACTATCCACGCTACTCCCCCTCCGACGAGGAGTATGGTCACAATAACGCCTATCACCCATCGCGGGAATGCTGGCGGTGCAGGAGGGGGAGCAGCGCGCATGTTTAGTTTTCGCTAATCGTAATAGTCTGCATGGCTTCGCCAGGGGTGGCAGCTGTTTCGGGGTCGCGCAGGGGGATACCGTTGACGATATCTTGGCCACCGATGACTTCGCCGAAAATCGTATATTGACCGTCCAAGAAGGTCGCAGGCGCGGTGGTGATGAAGAACTGCGAGCCGTTCCCGTTGACATCATTGCCGGGTCGTGCCATAGCCAAATAGCCGGGTTTGTCGAACGACACGGACGTGCTGAACTCGGCCTTCACGGTGTAGCCAGGTCCACCCATACCGGTGCCGGTCGGATCGCCGCCTTGGGCCATGAAGTCTTGGATGACACGATGGAACGTCACGCCGTCGTAGAAGCCTTCTTTGGACAAGAAGACAAACGAATTGACGGTCTCGGGGGCCAAATCAGGCCGCAGTTTGACGACGATGTCGCCGCGTGGAGTTTTGATGGTGGCAGTGTAGTTTTTGGTGGCGTCGATGGTCATCGGCGGGGCAGCGGCATACTGCTTTGCGTCAGTTGCTGGCTCCGCTGCCGGTGCTTCTGCAGTGGGCATGGGCTCGGGGGTGATGTCCATGGTGACCGCACCAGGATCGGTAGCGGTTGGGACGCTGCCGAGGTTGAGTGCAACCAACACGAGGACAGCGACAACGAGGGCGGCGGCGATGACAGCGGGGGTGTTGCGCTGGCCAATAGACGTTCGTGGCTTGGGTTTCTGCGACACGCGATACCTACCTGACTAAAACGATTTTTTGTATTATACCCGATGGAGTTTCGTTGCTGTGCCTTCTTGCGTGAGAGCTCTTATAATGGAGTGAATACAACGAACCGGAAAGACGGATTATGGACGAGCAGTCACAAACGCGCAGTCGCAAACTCGATCATGTGCGGATCGTCCTCGACGAAAACGTCGCAGCCAAGGGCATTAGTACGGGCTTTGCTGCATGGCGGATGCCACACGAAGCGCTGCCCGAGCTCGATATGACCCAGGTAGACCTGAGCACGTCGTTCCTCGGCAAGCGCCTCCGTGCACCCTTGCTGATTAGCTCGATGACGGGCGGCGCCTCGGATGTGGAAGTCATCAACACCGTATTGGCCGAAGCAGCGCAACACCTAGGGTTGGCCATGGGTGTCGGGTCACAACGCGCCGCAATCGGTGATGCAGCCTTGGCCGCGTCGTACCGCGTGCGACATATTGCACCGGACATCGCGTTATTTGCCAATCTCGGGGCGGTGCAACTCAATTACGGGTATGGGGTCGACGAATGTCTGCGGGCGGTCGACATGATTGGCGCAGATGCGTTGATTTTGCATCTCAACCCGCTCCAAGAAGCCGTCCAGCCCGAGGGCAATACCGACTTTCGCGGGTTACTCCCCAAAATAGGTGCCGTCTGTCGTGCTCTGTCGGTCCCCGTGATTGTCAAAGAAGTCGGCAATGGAATCAGCGCAGCGACGGCGCGACGGTTAGCCGACGTCGGCGTCGCTGCCATCGATGTGGCAGGGGCTGGGGGCACAAGTTGGTCTGAAGTCGAACGATTCAGGCATGACAGCGCCGCTCGCAGTGCCCGTACCGCGGGCGCATTTGCCGATTGGGGGATCCCCACCAGCACCGCAATCCGCCAAGTACGCGGCGCATTGCCACACATACCGCTGATTGGGTCAGGTGGTGTCCGGAGCGGGAGCGATGTAGCCAAAGCGATAGCCCTTGGTGCCGATCTGGTCGGCACTGCCAAGCCAGCATTGATTGCTGCGGTCGACAGCCGCGGGGTGACACAAGTGATTGCAGAGTTGCAGGGGTTCCTCGATGAACTACGGGTAGCGATGTTTTGTAGTGGCTGTGGCGACCTCGCTGCCTTGCGGCGCATCACGATGGAACGAACAGACCACGATGCCTAAGTACCCACCCGGAACGCACCGCCTTGCCGATGTCGTCCATACTATTTGCCACGAGGGCCTTGCACCCACGCCACGTGCGGTGTTTGTCATCGACAAATCGACACGTGACCGGATTGTGTTGCTCGACCCCACACTCGCACCGTGCTTCCGCCGCTATATTGGGAGCGAAGATATCCACCGCTATGCCTGCGCACAGAGCAACAAATTCTTGTTGACTCTGCCCGCCGGATGGACGGTAGCGACATGCAACACACCCGTGGCAGGCGTTGATGCCTGGCACGCCATCGCAGACAAGTACCCTGCACTGGCCCGCCATTTGGCATTGCATGTCGCCGATCGCCCCAAAAGCAACACCCACTGGTGGGAGCTCGATGCAGGCGTTGTGGTGCCGCCCCGTGACCGTGCGGTACTCACCATGGAGTGGCAGCGCACGATTCTGTGGGTGGCCCGCATGCCCACGGGGTATGTGTCTGCATCGGCATGGATTGACTGCGACGCCGATTGGCTCCTCGGGTACCTCAACAGTATCCCCGTACAACGCCACATGCAGGCTGCACGACAGGCGAACCCACGCTGGACGGTTTGCGACATCGTTGATATGCCCGTACCCGAGGTATTGGTGACCGACGCCGATATGCGCGCGCTTTCGGAGCAAAACTACCACCTCCATGCGCAGCGACTGCACCTCGTCCAAGACGGATTACTCGCGCTCACACGGGCGTTTGCTCCCCTTGGTGCGCTGCCGACGCCTGCGTTGGAGCGGTGGATAGAACTCGATTTTGCGGGACTTTGCAAGGCAGTATCGAAAGCCTTCAAAAATGATATCCCCGCACGCGTCCAACCCGAATGGCAGCAGTGGCTTGAACTCAACCGCCAAGCCTATAGCGACCTGAGTCAGCAAATCAGCTTCGTCGATGGGGCAATCACCAAAGAAGTCAGCCAACAACTCCCATTGCCGCAGGGATAGTGGATGGAAATCGAACAACTCACGCTGCGAAATTTCCGGAATTACCTCCGCCTCGACCTGCCGATAGGCCATGGGGCAACGTTGCTGTATGGTCCCAACGCGGCAGGCAAGACCTCGGTGCTCGAGGCAATCGCCCTGCTCGCCCTCTCGAAGTCGCCGCGCACCAGTGTGGACCGTGAGCTGATTTGTTGGGATGCACCACACAGCGATGTGCTCCCTGCGACGGCGCGAGTCAGTGCCGACATCCGGCGAACGGACCGCACTACCCACCTCGATGTGTTTATCCAGGGTCGCAGCGACCAGATCGCGCACGGGGCTAGTGGAGGCAGTGCCACCAAAGTGTTGCGGGTCGACGGCAAACCTGTCCGCGCCAGTGATTTGATCGGCTTTGCACGGATGGTGTTCTTTGCACCGACCGACCTCGAACTCATCACCGGTGCACCGGCAGAACGACGGCGCTGGATCGACGCAATGCTCTCGCAACTCGACGGTACCTACCTGCGCACACTCAATCACTACACCAAAGTCATCACCCAACGCAACAGCCTTTTGCGGCTCTGGCGTGAGAAAGGGTCGACCCCGCGCAACCCGGCCAGCGAACTTTCGTTTTGGGACGAAGAAGCCGCCCACGCAGGTGCCGCAATCATGGTCCAACGCCGGAGTGCACTCAGCGAGGTAAGTCGCTCTGCTGCGCAGACGTATGCGGCAATTAGTCAGCCTGACACGGCATTGGAAGCACACTATGCTCCCAACCTTGTATCGGAGTGGGATACCCAAGCGGACGCACAGCAGGCACTGCTCGCAGCCTATCGGTCCAGCCAGCGCGAAGACATGGCGCGCCTCCAGACAACGGTCGGGCCGCACCGCGACGATATCGTGGTGCATGACCGGGGTGTCGATTTGGGTGCATTTGGATCGCGCGGCCAGCAACGCAGCACGGTGCTCGCGCTCAAAATGGCCGAAGTCGCAGTGATGCATGCCCGGAGTGGCGAACGGCCTATTTTGCTGCTCGACGATGTCTTGTCAGAGCTCGATGCACTACGCCGATTGCATGTATTGGCACTCATCGCAGAGCCAAACCAGCAATCCATCTTGACTGCGACAGGCGTGGGGGATTTTAGCGCCGACTTTTTGGCAGCGGCACACATCTTGCGGGTCGATCACGGCCATATCTATGATATGCGCTAGCCTCAGCGCATATCGTCGCCGCGGAGCCACCCCATGTGGCGAAAAAGCACAAAGACCGTGCTACTCGCAATCACCATCAACCCTAATGCAAAATAATACCCATAGCCCCAAGCCAGCTCGGGCATATGCGCGAAGTTCATGCCATATATGCCCGCTATCAACGAATTCACCATCAAAATAACCGACGCAATGGTCAGAACCTTCATGACATTGTTGAGTTTGTTGGACTGCACCGACAGATGCACATCGAGGATCGAAGCGAGCATGTCCCGATGCAAGTCAATTGCATCCACCGTCCGCAGGACATGATCGTAGACATCTTGCATCTGCATAATGCCGGCTTGGTCGAGGGTGAGCATGTCACCGCGCAACAGTGCATTGAGCGCCTCACGCGCGGGGGCGACATAGCGTCGTAACTCGAGCAAGGTCCGCTTGAGATGCAGCACCGTCCGCAAATCGTTGGTATTGGTGCCCATCAATACCGCTAATTCAACTTTTTCGACATAATCGCCGATATCGTCGATCAGCGGGAAATAGCTGTCGACGATGATGTCCAACACACTGTGCAAGACATCACCGTACGAATCACTGCGTGTTGTGACGTGCGTCCGCCAGCGTGCATGGGCGATGCGAATAAGCTCGACGTCGCCGTGGTGTATGGTGTAGAGGTATTGGGGCGTGACAAATACATAAATCGGAACCGGGATGAGTTCGAGCGCATCAGTCGTATCGAAGGTGAATGCATAAAAAACAAAGAACACCCCGTCGGCATAGCGTTCGATTCTGGTGCGTTGCCCACCGTGCAGGATGTCGTCGATGACCAAATCGTTGATCGCGAGCGCCTCGAGATCCGCCCGATTGGGGGTGGTGATGTCGCGCCAGAATGAGGCATCAATGGGCTGCATACACACCGTTCTTTCACCACATGGTACAATTCGACGAATAAGACAGGGGAGGACCGATGAGTCACTACGAGTATGCAACCCCCGAGAATTTCCTCGGGCTCGAAGGCGAATGTGCGACCTATGACGGCGCACAGGTCGTCGTTTTGCCGATCCCATACGAAGCAACCGTGAGCTTTGGGCAAGGCGCCCGCAGTGGTCCACGGGCCATCATCCATGCATCACGACAAGTTGAATTATACGACCGCGAATTCGACTGCGAAATGGCCTATGACTACGGGGTCCACACGTTGCCAGCCTTGGCACCCCACGCCGCCGGCCCCGAAGCCATGGTCGACGCCATCCATGCATGCGCCCGCGAACACCTCGCAGCCGGCAAAATGCTCGTTGGTTTGGGTGGTGAGCACAGCATCTCGAGCGGGCTTGCCCGGGCCATCCATGATATCCACGGCAATTTTGTCTTGGTCCAAATCGATGCCCACAGCGACCTGCGTGACAGCTACGATGGCTCGCCATACAGCCACGCCAGTGTTGCACGGCGCATTGCAGATTTGGGTGCGCCCATTTTGCAGTTCGGCATTCGGTCGATATGTCTCGAAGAAATGGACTACATCCGCGCGACGCCCGACACGACGCGCGTCTGGTTCAACGAAGAGGTCCACGCCGGCGGGCATTTGGCAGAACTGAGCGCGCGCATTACAGGCAAAAAGGTCTTTCTCACCATTGATGTCGATGGCTTCGACCCTAGTATCATCCCTGCAACCGGCACGCCCGAGCCCCATGGCCTCACCTGGATGCAAGTGCTGGACATTGTCAAGACGGTCTGTCGCAACAGCACCGTGGTGGCATTTGACTGCGTCGAACTCGCGCCCATTCCTGGGATGCATGCCAGCGAATTCATCACGGCCAAGTTGGTCTACAAAGTCATCAACCACATCATGCATCAGCGCACTGCGTAGTGCGTCGTTTGCCTTTTTGCACCCGCTGCACATGCAGCGGGTGTTTTTTTCCTAAAAAATACGTAAACTTCGCAAAATAGTCACCGCAGATATTGACGACTCCTCAAGAAAAACATACTATATGCGTATTCAACGCCATATGCACATTTTGTCATGTCACGCAGTCGCGTGAGAGGAACAGTTATGCTGTCTGCAACATCACTCCGTACGCGCATGCGCCGTCTGTGTGTGCACTTCATCGTGTTTGTGAGTGTCATCAGTGCGCTGCTGCCGAGCGGGGTCGCAGCGCAGGCGGGCGCACGCCCCGGTCGCTTTGTGATTGCCCCTGAGCCCAAGGCACGTACGGTAACGACCACTGAGGATATGTTTTATGGGCAACTGACCACCGGAAGTACCCGCTCTATCGTCCTCAATTGGGCACAAACAGCAGCCCGGATGGGGTCATATGACGTGTACAAAAGCGTTGGTACAGGTACGAGCGCAACGAAAATCGGCACCACCACGTTTGTTGCCGATGCGGCAGCCCTCAGCACCGCGTTCGTGACAGCGCCCCGGCAGTTACTCGCGCTTCGGCACGCATACAGCACCACGGGGTTGTACACCGACACCGTGTCTGTCAGTACGGTGTATGACAACCTCGCATCGATAAATACCCTGTTGGATAAGACAACGCGCACCGTCACGGATACGGTCCTGATCGAAAAAACGCGCTTTGCCATCCAGCGCTTCCCCATATTGGCACAGGCGGTCGGCTTGAGTTATCGCGACACAGACACAACCAATAGCCGTGCCACATTGACATATACCATTAAGTACGCCGGCACGACGACAGTGTTAGGCTCCATCGTGGTCGCCCCCGACGGCACAACAACCAATCTGCCAACCCCAAGCGGGCTGCGTGAAGCAGGGGTCTACGATGGACCGAGCGACCTTGGGATTATCGGTACCGCACGGCCAGCGACTGCACCCGAGCGATTCGATTCGGGCCTGGTCCAAAACGAAATCAACAACGACGGAACCGTCTATTTGACCTGGACCAAAGGGCTCATGAACAATGGCCGGATGATCGCTGGTTACAACGTCTATCGGATGGCGCCCGCTGCACCGAGTTGGACAAAGCTTAATAGCGATCTCGTCTCCATTAATGAATACCAACCGATTACCCCCCCGAACATCACCATCCCCGGAACCCCCACCATCAATGTACCCGCGTACAAAGACGATGCTTATCTCTATGCCGATACGCTGATTACCAATCCTTCTCACTATCGGAGTTGGCTCTACAAAGTCTGCCCGGTCGATATCGCCAACAAAGAAGGTACCTGTTCGAGTTCGATTACGGCAGTGAAGCGTGATCTCATCCCACCCACCCCCGTCGACACCATCACCGTCAAAACCACATACCCAACATCCGCTGCGGCGGGCACCCCCAAAGTCGAACTGAGCTGGCGCTACACTGACCTCGATACGAGCGGGATCGGCGCTGCGCCGACCTTTTATGTGACCCGTGCAATTACCACTGGCCTCAAGATGAATCAGTGGACCCCCGTTGCCACCATCCCTGCCTCGCGGCGGACGCAACTCACGACCTACGCAGATCGCCCGCCGGTAGGGACGACCTATTGGTACCGCGTGCAAGTACGCGACAACGCCGGGAACTGGTCCAACCCGAGTCGGCCGGTCAAAGGCGGCATCTTTGATCGCACCCCACCGACCCAGCCGGTCATCGAAAATCAGACCAAAACGCCGTGTCTGGCGGCACTCCCGCCTCGGCTCAGTCCCCCTGCTGACGTCAAGCAGGTCGTCCTCTACCGTAGCCTGAACGGCTCGCCGTGGGTATTGGTGAAGCGCTTTCGCCCGAGTGCCACCAAAGTCAAACCCTTTGGCGTCGACCTCGTTGACACCTATGTGCCTGCGCAAACCAATGCACAGATCGATTACCGTATCGAATATGTCGACGCAAACGGCAATACCAGTACGCCCAAACTCATCTGTGTCCGCACCGGATCTCCCAATGGTCTGGCTACCCCGCGCTTCGACGTCACTGTGACCAGCACAGTCAACGGTACATCGTTGGCGACCGTCGATTTTGGAAGTCCGGCGGGGGTCATTTCGCGCTCGGTGGTGGTTGCGCGACCGCTCCCGACAGGGCAAACGAGCATTGTCACGACCACGCTCCGCACCGGCAGTGCCCAGACGCACACGTTCCCGATCGAAATGGGCGAGTCATTGCGCGTCGGTGCGATGTCGTCCGCTTTGACCGTGACGACGGACATTTCGTCGACGCTCAACAGTCACTGGGTGCGCAATGTCAACAACTTCCTCAATCTCGACATCACCCCAGCGGACGATGTGTTCCTCGATGCACCGCGTAACATGACCGAACTGGGTAGCATGGCAGTTATCTGGGGCTCATCCAATAGTGAGGTATGTCTCGATCGCAACCCGCTCCCGCGCAAAGCATGTGCCACCCTCAACAGTGCCGGGTATCTGCGAAACGAAAAACCGCCCATGGTTGCGCTGTTTCGGCGTGTTGTGCCCGCGTCGCTCGGACTCGCGCCTGCAGATGTGCCGTGGCTCCAGGTCACCCCGATAACCAACTGGGCCAATAAAGCCGGCAAATGGGTGGTCGAAGACACCACCCTCATCGATCCTACGCGCAGTTACGAATACGTCGCCATCGGCCACAGTGATCGATCCTACGAAGTCATCGGCTACTACACGACTGCGTCACTCAGTGCATACACGGGTCGTGCCGTAGAGATTGTCGATGTGGGGACCCCCGTCGACACCACCGGCTGGGTGTCGCGTCTGCCTCGCGGTTGCATACCTGGGAGCAGTGCCGAAGCAATCAGCGCAACAATGAGCAACGTCAGTATGCTCCCCACCGGATTACTGCTCTTCGACACCAACGGAGTGCCCATCACCATTACTAACCAATTAGCGTTGGGCAATGATTGGACGTTCACCGTAGACACTGTCTACCGCTCCAAAGGGCGCGGCTGTGTCATCCCCGACCCAACGACCACCAATCAGCAACTCTATTTGGGTGGAACACTCCGGGCAGACACCAACGTCATCAACAACAAACTCGTCATCGTTGGCTCACTCAACGGCGACGGCACCCTGCGTGATAGCACCTTTAGTGCGGAATTCGCTTCAGGAGCAGCCACATCACAGATAACATCGATTATTACGGATGGTCTGCAGTTTGATTTAAACGACATTTCCTTTATGGCCGACTCTGTTGGGACCGTCACCAACACCGTTGCCATCAGTGTGACGCTTCCTGCACACCTCTCGGTTGTGGTCGACAGTGTCGACCCGCTCTACAGCATGAATCGCGCCAACACGATGATGTTATACACGGACAATCTGCGGGGCACGTATACTCCGAACACATTTGGCTCGACGGTAACAATCAACAAACTGTACACTGCCAGCGGGACCGGTAGCGAAAAAATCATCATCGTCGACGAATATGCTCCGTGGTTTTTTCAACTCGATGGGAGTGTCAATCTCCCGATTGATGCACATGCTGTCTTGTGGAGCAACACCAACGCCAAATCACGGTTCAGTTACCTGCAACCAAGTCTCAGTGCCAAGGTGCCTGACAACAATAGTGGATTTGCAGGGAACCGTAGCGACCCTACTCGCGACTATACCTACACGAGTGTAGGGCTCGGCAGCAACGCGGCCGGCACTGTCGGCAATCTTTCGATCGGTAGCACAATTGATTATGTCACCTCTTACCCGGCCGGGTTTGCGGTCCGTGCAACCGGGGGAACCGGCATCGATCTCTCCGCGAGCCGCATCACCGCTGGCACATCGGGGGGTGCTAGCATCCAGTTTGATAGCTACACCCAAGACAGCGACACCACATTTGGTCGGTTTGTCGCTGGCAAATCGCTCGTCGTACCGGCCAGATACCTGCCGATTGACCGTGCTTTGACATACACACCAGGCTCGGTCAAATCGACAACCACACTTAGTATGACGGACAACACGCTTGTCTACGGAACAGACGGCCTCATCCTGCAACCCGTCACAACACCAGACACGTTGCGCTGGCCAGGGTTTAGCCTCACACCAAACAGTTCGAGACTCGACCTGACGTTGTATGCGGCTCCTGCAATTCCGGTCGGGATGAGCAATTATCGGGCTAGCCTACCCAAACCAGTCGAAGCACCATGGGAACAACGCGATGAGCTTGTCAACAACGGTGAATACGACCCCGGGCTCAATCTCAATGGCACGAACACAGTCAGTTATGGCTGTTATGGGTCAGGGACGTTCAACGCCAATTTCGATGCATACCTGCGCCTCGGTGGCTTCAGCGAACACATGATCTTGGATGGCCTGGGCAGTGCGGGCATCAAAAACAATACCACCGGCTACGACGAGACCCTCGACAAGTTCAGTGCTATCTATGTCGATAACCTGATTGTCGACCCGAGCAACATCCAAGCAACCCTCAACTTGCCGTACCCCAGCCTGCTCGAGCTCCCGCTCCAACTGACGACTTTCGACAGCAACGGGTGCCCCGTCGGTGGCACCATCGGCGGTGGGAGCGGTGCGGACCTCACGCATGCATACTGGAACTTTGATCAGCACGCCGTCGCATTCGGCTACGACGCATCCATTGGCACCATCAACCGCTATGCAACACAATGGCTCAAAACACGCGGGATGATGCCCACGCCAGCCAATATGATGGTCGCCAAAGCGGCATTGCCCAAGATGATCTTGCAGATCGACGGTCAAATCAAGCCCATGGCGGCACGAGCCTCGGATGGCACAGCGGCCGAGCTGACCGCAGTGAGCGAATGGCTCCCCGACGGCGATTACGGCAACATCAAACTCACTGCTGGCCAGCTAGTCTATGTGAGTGGTATGACTTTTACCCCCAACGACGTGCTCTTGAATCACTATTACGGCGTCATTCTCGACCCGACGTCCAAACCCGCAACGATGGGATTTGGGCCGAGCGTGGGGGCAAACATCCCTGCCAAACTCAAAGACAGCAGCGGCAATCTGACTGCTGATTCACTCGCTGCCTGCGCCGCGGTCTTGGCCGATCGGGTGGGCTGTGGTCTGCAGGTGCTCGACGGCAACACGGCCATGTCGACCTTCGGCGAGACGCAGAAGTGCACCGCCACCAGCGGCTTCACCTGTGTCAACGGCGCCGGCACCACCGCGCTCATCGCCCCTGCACCACGCGTCACTGTCCCCGAGGCAGAGCTCCCGAGTGGCGCCGGCACGATCGGTAGTGCAGGGGATGGCAGTGACGCCGGCGACACGTTGTGGAACCCCGTCATCGCCCAATGGGTCTGGGACAACGGCAGTACCCCCATCGACATCCCGTTCCCACTCA
This sequence comes from Chloroflexota bacterium, assembly GCA_003670675.1. Taxonomy (GTDB): domain Bacteria; phylum Chloroflexota; class Chloroflexia; order Chloroflexales; family Roseiflexaceae; genus UBA965. Next base: position 9 of record QWQY01000010.1, on the reverse strand, counting down.
TCTTTATCG
>QWQY01000001.1 GCA_003670675.1 Chloroflexota bacterium | reverse complement strand
ATCAGTTATCAGTTATCAGTTATCAGTTATCAGTTATCAGTTATCAGTTATCAGTTATCAGTTATCAGTTATCAGTTATCAGATTAGGGGTGCTGATTACTGCCTTCTTTTAACTAGTCACTACCTTCTGCCTTCGTGGAACTGATCACTGATCACTGAATTCTGATTACTAATTGATTACATCACTACAACCTGTAGCATTTCACGCCCACACATCTTGACATCGAACATCTGTTCGCATATATTTAGCACAGATGTTTCGAACATGCGTACGACTTGAGGAGGTACCCCTGATGGCAATGCAAATCCGTGATATCCGCAATCCAGCCATCCGTGCTGTCCGCTCCGACACGACCGCTATGTTCGTCCACCAAGCGCCGACCTACACTCCACGCTTCGTCGGGAGCGCCCTGCTGGCAATCGTGAGCATCTACATCGCTGTCACGACCCTCTTTCAGTGGGGCAGCGTCCAATTGGCCGACGTCCGCTACGGTGCAACGCGCACCTTTCATGCCGACGCATACGTCGGGATCAATGACCACGTTGATCAACCCAGCCACTTCGTTGCGATGAATGTCAACAGCCGCATCGTCATTATGCACATCCCCGGCGGTGCTTCCGCACAGACGCGCGTCATCAACGGCCCAGCATTGACCGGCACCAACGCAGCCACCACTCCGGTATTGCTGACCTTCCGCGATGCCAATAACGATACCCGCCCGGACATGATTGTCACTGCTGCAGGCCAGAGCTTCCTCTACCTCAACCGTGTCGATCAATTCGTCCTTATGCCAATAGAGGAGCGTGCGACCCTATACAAGCCCTAACAGAGGTACGGTATCACCCCACTCGATACCAGACCAACAGAACGCACCGCCACCCACTGGCGGTGCGTTCTGCTGTGCGCGCAATTGCAGGTACAATGACGCGCACACAAGAAAGAGACGCTCATGACCGACGAAAATGATGCAAAGACCCTCCGCGAACGCTGGGTGCACTGGCGTTCCCAGACATCTGAAGCAATCAAAACACTGCCTGCAGCCTTTGCCATGGTGCGCGAAGCCGACCCGCAAGGTGCGCTCGTCTATTCCATCACGACACTGCTCAGCGCGGGGCTCCCAGCAGCCCAAGCATATACCGCCGGTCGCATCGTCGATACAGTAGTGCTGGGTATGACACTCAACGATCCCTGGGCGGCTGTATCCATCTGTGCCCCGTGGGTCGCGGTCGAACTCGGGTTGGTGAGCATTGCATTCATCATCAGCCAGGTGCGTATTTTGGCAGACCACACCCTCAACGCACGCCTGTCCAATTACGTAGCGACGCGGGTGATGACCAAGTCAGCCGAACTCGACATCCAATACTTCGAAGATCCGACGTTCTATGACCGGCTCCAAAATGCCCGCCGACAGGCAGAGTTCCGCGCATTGGCGTTGGTCACGGGCAGCTTCGCCATCGTCCAGCAATTCATTTCGTTGGTGTCCTTCCTCGTGCTGGTCATTGCGTTTGCGCCGGTCCTTGCGCTGATTCTTTTTGGCGCGAGTATCCCGGCGTTTATCGCGCAAGGGCGTTATAGCCGGCTATTTTTCCGCTTACTGACGCGACGTGCTCCCGAGTTTCGCCAGCTCCGTTACCTCGAGGAACTGCTGACCAGTGACAAAACCATCAAAGAAGTACGGTTGTTTGGGCTAGCGGCACCCATCATGCAACGCTATACCCAAACCTTCGAACAGTATTACCACGAAGATTTGGCCCTCTCAAAAAAACGGTCACTCCTGAGCATCGTCTGGGGCTTCGTCTCGACCCTCAGCTTCTACATTGCCTACGGGTATGTGGTGTGGCTGGCACTCAACGGGGCAGTGACCATCGGCGGCATGACGTTCTACATCGCGTTGTTGCGGCAGAGTCAAACCACCTTCCAGAGTCTCTTCAGCGGGGTCAACGGCCTGCTCGAAAACGGCATGTTTATGACAAACCTGGTAGAGTTCTTTGCCATCCAGCCCATCATCCGCTCGCCTGAACACCCAGTCCCAGTGCCCGATCCCATGGTGCAGGGCATCACCTTCCACAATGTATCGTTTCGTTACCCCGACCACACACAATGGACGTTGCGCGACATTTCGTTCACCATACGCGCAGGCGAAACTATGGCACTCGTCGGGCTCAACGGCGCCGGCAAAACAACGCTGGTCAAGTTATTGACGCGTCTGTATGACCCGACCGAAGGCTACATTTCGATCGATGGGATCGACATCCGGCAGTTTGCGCTCGAAGACCTCAACCGCCACATCGGGGTCATCTTCCAAGATTTTGTCCGCTATCAGATGACCCTGGCCGACAACATCGGCTTCGGCAACATCGCAGAACGCGACAACGCCGCACGCATTGCACGGGCAGCGGTCGACGGTGGTGCAGACGAGATTGCGGCAGAGCTTGCCAATGGGTACGACACGATGTTGGGCCGTCAGTTCCAACAAGGGCGTGAGTTGTCAGGCGGTCAATGGCAAAAAATCGCGCTGAGTCGGGCATTCATGCGCGACGGCGGCATCTTGATTTTGGACGAACCCACCTCGGCGCTCGATGCCCAACGCGAACACGAGGTCTTTGTCGGATTCCGCGAACTGACCAAAGGGCGCACCGCTATCCTGATTTCGCACCGCTTCAGTACCGTGCGGATCGCTGATCGCATTGCGGTCCTTGCCGATGGCAGACTCGCCGAACTCGGCACACACGCCGAGCTCATCGCCAACAATCAGGGGTATGCGCAACTCTTCGAGATGCAAGCCAGCGGGTATCGCTAGCGCCACACAAACAATTCACCCCGCGACGCATCTGGTCGCGGGGTGAATTGTCTCCGAGTGGACTATTTTTTGTACGCGTAGATGGCGATATCACCTTCGGCAAATACTTGCTCTGCAATGGTGCTGATCAGCATCCCAGCCTCGCCGCCATATGCTTTGCGCTCGGCGTTGCCGATATAGATATAGCGCACATGGTAGCTCTCGAGCAACGCACGGACTTCTGCTTCATCGAGCGACGAATACATGGTGCGCACGTCGTTTTCGCGCTGGCTGATTTGCTGATCAAGCCCCACCTGCCCACCTCGCCACTGGTACTCGTGCCCGGGCCAGCCCAACACTGTGGGGAATCCCGTCGATGCAGAGACACCACCAAAGCCATCCCCTTCGATGTCGTACGAAGACCCCACACCCTCGAGCACCACCGACCCTGCAGTCACATGCTGGCGGAGCCACGCCACAGACTCGGGTCCACCTACTGCGTAATCACGCGGCGTTTTGCCATACAGGGTACCTTCGCGTGGCTCGAGCAGTGCTTTGCCCAGAGTCGCAGCGGGGTAACTGAGTGCTGCAAACGTCAACGGGACGACCAGTACCAGCAACCCGACGCGCCAGGCAGTGGTCCGGGTCGACCACACGTGCCAAATCCCCAACACGGCAGCCACACCCCACAACGCCCAGACTTGATAATAAAACTTGAACACTGTGTTCATGCGCGAGCTGAACGTATCGCGGATATACACCACATCGACCACCAAGGTCAAGATACCCGCCAAAGCGACGACCCCCAACCAGATGGCAAATGCCGGCGAAACATCCGTGCGACGGAACGCATAGTGCAACAACAGCGCTGCCAATGGCACGGCGGTGAGTGTCACAAAGCCACCGAGCGCACCGACAACAGCGACGACTGCGGTCACTGCAACCAATGCCCACTCCAACCGATCCCGTGCGAACGACACCGCTGCAGCGAGTATGGGTACAAGGAACAAACCGAACATGACAAACAGCCCGTGTGCTTCGGTCCGTGCCGGGGCAAGCCCAAAGTACTGCGAGAACGTCGCCACAATCGGAATATCAACCGTCGGCTCGGCACCGCCCACCAACGACACAAAGCTCATGTGGAACGGCAAATACAATGCATACGACGCTAATACGGTGATTGCCGCCTCGCTACCCACCGACCGCCAATTCGCTTTGCTCCGGACACTCTGCCAGACCATCGCGCCCAGATAGAGCACCAAATAGGTCGGGTAGTCCCAACTATTCATCGGGTACAACAACCCAAGCATAAGTGCAGGGACGACCATCGTCGGCAGTGGTGCACTGGCCCGGCGGAGCGCCAATCCGATAAGTAGCAACCCAAACGGCAGTGCCATCACGTGCGGGTGCATGTCGCCCAACCAGAACGAAAAGAACGGGAACTCGGTGATGGAGTAGCGGCGTTCCCACGCACCATCATCGGCAACAAGCGTATCCCAGACCGCCCGTGACGGGTTCCACCAATTGAAATCCTGCCACGTGTCGCGCGGAGTCAGCTGAGCGGTGCCATTGAAATCCCACCCCTGGAATGGCCGCGCCAATGTATACGTCTCGCGTGCACCGAGGCCGTTTTGGAGCGCAGGGACAACGTCTGCGGGCTCGAGTGCGAGAATTTCGGGTAATCCACTGACGAGCTGCAAGAAACCGCCCATGTTGCCGGCCAATAACACCGCAACGAAGGCACATCCCGCAAACAGCGCAGCCGTCCGTTTGCGCAACGGCTGTGCAATGGGATGCCAGACCGCTGCCATACTCACGACAATGGTCGCAGCGGTCGCCCCAATCATGCCCGCAGTCGTCGCGAGTGCGAGATTGTAGCCCACTGCGGCATCCACACCTGATATCGATGCAGGGATTGCTGCCAGCAAATACCCGGCGTAGTAATAATTGATGGTCATCCCAGACATCCATGGATCCAACGGTGGAAAGCTGGGTGAATGCAACATACTATTGAAGAAGGCATAATCCATGGGGCGCTCGGTGCCCCACGGATCGGGTGTGCGACCACGAATAAACACGACCATTGCAAATCCGGCCAAAAAAATTACTTCTGACAAGAGCCAAGCACGCCAATGCGCACGCAACCAGGCAGCATCGATTCCGCCGGCCAAGCGCCACCCGAGGTACCCCATCCCGATTGCGACAAAGATTACGCTGCCACTGTTGAACGGCAGCAACCCGATAATCGCGAATCCCCATACCACCACCCCGATGACCGCATACCCCAATGGTCGGGCGACACCGATGAGTGCATGTGGAAGTGTGTTGAACAGGTATTTCGCCCAGGGAACGCCCACGGCAACACAGAGCATGGTCACCAACCAATGGACAATCACATCGTTGATCATCACGTCTCCCCTGCTTAGTTCAGTGCATCCAAGGCGCGTTGGACATCATTTCGGAAGAGAGCATCCTCCGGCGCATTATCGAGATATGCGTTGTAATCTGCTCTGGCTGCTTCATAATCACCCAATTGTGACGAAATATTGGCACGTGTGACCAAAAAGTCCCAGAACGTCGGGCTCTTTTGGATCGCGGCGTTGACCTCTGCCAATGCGTCATCCAACAAACCAGCGTTGATATATCCCGTGATCAATTTGTTGACGTTGCCAGGATTATCGGCGTAGGTAATTGCCGATCGATATGCCACAATCCCCTGCTCTGTCAAACCAGCTTCGATCGAAATGTCACCGAGGATGTGCAACAGTGGCACATCACCCGGGTGTGCAATGACGCCCTTCTGCAATACCGCTGCAGCTTCCTCCAAGCGATAATTGCGCCGGAATCCAGCCACCAAATCGAGCATGACCGCAATATTGTTGGGGTCAGCACTGTATGCACTTTCGAGTGCCGTCAAGTCTTCTTGGACCGGCTCGATCTGCTCTACGGGGAACCCTACATTTGGGCTGTTCGAATCGCCGTTGATGTTGGCGTACGGGGCAACTGCCACAATGTTGGGAGACACTGCATAGATTTTGGTCTCTGCGTTTTTGTACACTTCGCGTAATTCGGGCATATCGGCGATTACCGCAGCACCCTTTTCGCCGTATGCTGCGCGTTCGATAATCCCTACGACTATATAACTGACACGATACTTCGACAGGATGCGCCGCTTGACGGACTGGTCTTCGCTCCGATAGAAATCAATGACGTCTGCATCACGTGCGCCTACCACATCTGGATTGCGCTGTTCACTCTCGTGCAACGGACTGACCACCGTCGGGAATCCCGTGTTGGCGGCAATCCGCACACCGTACCCGCGATAAAACTCGATACTCGACTGCATGACGACCGGCGAACCCTTGACGTTCTTTTTGAGCCATTCCATCGCCTGATAATCATGCACAAACGGAATAGTCTTGTCGTACGCCTCGTAGGTCCCCTCGTTCATGAACGCCAATCCGTCTAAGGTCAGCGCCTGGTCTGGATTGATCTGGTATGCCACCCGGCTGGGGATAGCACCGATGGGGAAGGCTGCACCCAGCAAGACTGGCACCAGCATCAGCACCGTCAGCACATTGGCACCCATGCGTGGCAACCGCGCAAACCGGTCTTTGAGGGCGGGCAACGTCGCTGCGAGCCCGACGGTGAGCAACAGCCAACTCTGCATCCCAAACTTAAAGACGGTGTTCATGCGATACCAGTCGCCGTCACTCATGTGATCGCGGAGAAAGACGAACTCGACCGCTCCTGTCAATCCCCATGCAATACACACCAACCACAACCCAAACCACAGTGCGTTGTCTGGTTGGCGGCGGAACAAACTGGGTATCAGCAACAGGACGAGCGCACCGATCCACATCCGTGGGTTGCCCACATACGGGGTGATAACGGCCAGTGCTGGCTGCGGATAGAACTCGAGCGCCAGACCCACCAACATCACGCCCACCAACAGCGCCGCTACCACGGTCTGTACCCAACGACGGTTCCATGCCAAGAGTGCCGTCACAACCATGCTCGGGATGAGGAACAATCCCCAAACTGCGGACCACGCAGTCCATGGCGATGTGTTCTTGACCCAGTCTATCGAGCCCACTTGAGGCGCATAATTTTGGAAGAAGGGCAGATACAAGACGACGGCAATACCTGCAACCGCCAATCCCTGCATGATGGCAAGCGGGAAGCGCCAGCGATGTTCGCTGACCCATACACGGCGTACCAACGCACCCGTAAAGATCAACACAATGGTGGGAGTGTCCCACGAGTTTGTCACCGACAACGCCCCGACCGTCAGCCCCGACAAAAGCCACCAGATACTGGGCAGTTCGGCTTTCTCGAGGGCTTGCCAGGCAAGTGCCAGCGCCAGCATGAGAAGCGGCATCGCGATAACATGCGCATGCAGGTCAGCAAAGAGGAAGCTCCAGAACGGGAACTCGGTTATCGTGCTGGGGATGACGCGACTCGGTCCCATGAACCAATCGCCCAACACGCTCCCTACGGTTGCAAAGTCGTTTTCGCGGAGTGCGGTAATCACCTCGCCAAAGCCACGCGCCCACCCAACGGGGAACGCGCCAGCCAGATTACCCAACACACCAGTCACCAAAACTGCCAACACCCAGACCCAGCGTACCTTGGCAACACGCCAGACAAGAGCCGCCATGCCAGTGAGCATCAACGCATAGAGCGTGGCGAGAATGAGATTGAACCCAAGTTCTGGGGCAATCCCGGTCAAACGCAATGGCAACGAGACCAACACGTACCCGTAGTAGTAATAATTCAACGTTCCACCACTGAAGAATGGTGAATACGGCGGCATAACGGGGCTACGCAACACGGCGTTCAGGATCCCAAACTCGAACGGCTTTTCGCCACCCCAGATCGGATGCCAGACATCAGGATTTGCCATGCGTATCAGCGCCATAATGGCAAACGAAACGAGAAACAACAATTCGAAGCGGATAATCGTGCCGCGTTGGTAGCGCAGTGTCGTTTTGACCCACTTCCAACCGTCACCGATGTAGCGTGGCAATGCTGCAGGATCAAACCAGCGCAGCGAGGCATCAGTACCCTGTTGCAGACGCATACCGATACGCACCAACGACCACGCACTAACCAGCACGGTCAATACCAGGGCGATGGCGAGGCCGAGTGTGCTGTTATACATGAGGCGCGCACTGACAGGCAACCACAGTGCATAGCCGAGAATGACCAAGCCGAGGAGTCGCGCCCACGGCCATTGAGCGGGACCGAGCCAGAGTGCGGGCAACAAGCCCAGCAACGCGATGAGATACCAGGCGAGCATCCACAGCACGATGACGGGCACCGTGTCGGTTACGGGGTTCCACCCTGGTGCAGTGACATCGGGCAATGACTGATTATCAGTAGTCAGCAATGACTGCTGGGGGATGGGGTTCGGCGCAAAGACCGCCAACGTACCGGTTTTGAGCACGCCTGGCGCATGGTCGGCACGAGGGACTTGGTAAATAACCGTCTCACCGCTCCGGAACACTTCAGTGATATCCTTGGACACCGCCAACTCACTGAACGCGTTGCCGGCATTTTCGCCATACAATGCGCGTTCCATGCGGCCAAAGAAGATGTACTCGATACCGTACTTCTGCATCTCGGCAAAGGTCTGCCGTGCATCCGTACTCGTGTACCAGCGTTGAATGGCCTGCTTGCGGGCGTCAATGATGACGCCGGCATCCGCCACACTGCGTTGCTGTTGTTCATGCCACGGCCAACCCATCAATGATTGCATGCCGGTATGTGTGGCGATGCGGGTAATCCAGCGGTAGGCCTCGGCGTGTGCTTCGAGCAACACGGGTGTTCCGGTCACATTTGCACGCAACCACGCAATGCCATCTGCATCTTCGCTGAAGCTGAAATTGACACCGTTCTCGCCCCACGAAGCATTGGCTGAGCGCAGATACGCTTCGCCGTCGAGTGACATGGGTGCGTCTTTGTCGTATCGCTCGGCGATGCGCACCGGTGTAGCGGTAATCGGATAGACGAACGACGCACCAACAAGAATCGCTGTGACTGCCAACCACGACGCGCGCACCGCGACGGGTGAGGTGCGCAGCTTTTGCCAGACCCATGTCAGCAACACGCCCGCACTAATCGCACCAAAGACCCATACCTGCATACCGAATTTAAAGACGCTATTCATGCGGCCGATGTCGGACTTGGCAACCAGCACCTCGGTCAGCGCCGAGATTCCGAACACCGCCAACACCATCACCATCATAAAGACCGTCTCGAGTGCGATCGGCACTATCTGTGGTGCGGCACGCCGTTCGAGAGCGTCAAACACGGGCAATTCGAGCTGTATCGCCGTTGTTCGGCCAAACCACGGGACCGACTGGCGCACCGTACCCGACCGAGTCAACACCGTGCTTATCAACAACACCAAAACGGCAATCGCGAACCCTTCGACATACAGCGCGGGCAATGCAAAATAGACGCTTGCTGCAATGCCAGCAATGGTCACCACCAACAGACCAGCGGCCACAAAGCGATGCACCCACCCGGCCCGGATGACAAAGATGACAGCCGCAAATAGGGCAGCGTAGACCCACATTCCTGAGATTTCGTAGAACAACGAAGCCGGAGTCTGTGGCCCTGTCCATGGGTCAAAACCCGTGTAATCACTGGCAAACGCGCGACTAAATGGCCAGACGAACACCTTGGATAACCCAAATACCGTTGCTACCGATGCCAACAATCCCATCAAGTGTGCGACCGCGTTGGGCCGCTGCTGGTGATCACGCCAGGCGAGCAAGGCCAATGTGACGACGGACATCCCGAATATGGTCGGATAGTCCCAAGTGTTGGTGGCGTACGAGACACCGGCAAACATCCCCAGAAAACCCAACAGGACGAGACGTTCGCGCCAGCGCGCCCACACCGCGCGGGCATGGCGACGACGGCGTATCAACGCCAACATCACACCCAGACTGCCCACCAACATGGGCAAACCAAACATGTGCGCGTGCAGATCCGAGAACAAGAAGGTAAAGAACGGGAACTCGTTGATGACGCCGTCACCCGTTTTGATCGAGACGACACGTGTTGCATCCCAGAAGGCCCATTCGCCACGCCCTTTGCATTCGGCCTGCATGGCATATGACGTGCCTTTGTCACATTCGAACCCGGCCTCACCCGTATTGGGCAAATACCATAGCGCTTGTGACCAGTTACCCGCACACACCACAAACAACGCAGCCAACGCAGCACCAGCGAGCTTGCGTTTGCCGTCGCTGGTCAGCGCTGCTAGCCAATACCGCCACTTGCCGGCGTAGATTACCCCAAAGGTACCTTGGACTGCCAATGCGACGCTCCACGACCCGATCGCAGTCAGGGCAAAAATCGTTGGAACCGCCAAGTTGTATGCAGTTGCCGGCGCGATCCCGGTCAGATGGACCAAGACGCCCACCATCACAAAACCGAAGTAGTAATAGTTCAACATGCCGCCGGCGAACCACGGGTCAATCGGCGGGAAGGCCGGGCTGCGGATAACTGCCGTCAAAAATGCCAGGTCCATGGGCTTTTCGCCGCCACGGGCGGGATGCCACAGATCGGGGTTACTCGCACGAATCAGGACAAACGCGCCGTACGCCAGCAAAAATAATCCTTCGGTGGTCAGAATCAACCAGCGCGATTGGTTCCACCAGCTGCGCCACTCTGCACGTTGACGCCAGCCGACAACGGCAGCCAACGCGACCCATGCGCCGGCGACAACACCGACCCCCGTCCGTGTGAAGCCGAGCAGATTGACGCTCGCCGCAAACCAGATGAGCCACGAAACCGTCACCAGACTCAGGATTTTGATGAGGCCGTAGCCACGATCCGGCATCCAGCGGAAGGCGCCTTGGAGCAACACAAAGCCTGCCAACCCAATCACCTCAAAGACCAGCAACCACCACAACCATGGCAACGTGGTGGTAGTGACCGTACTGAAGAGTTCGGTCCATTTGGCACTGTTGCGATACGTGGGCCACTGCACATCCGTGAAGTGTAGGGCGGTCATCACGGCACTGGCGCGGATGGTGGGCAGTTTGTAGACTTCTTCGAAAACGACGCCCTTGGTAATAATCGCTTCGGCCTTGGTCTTGGAGTAGGTGTCGTTCTTTTTGAAAATCAAGACCCGTGGATGATCGTAGACACTAAACGCTTCTTCGGCCCAGACTGACGTCGGTACTTCGAACCCAAACAACCGCGGAGCAGCGCGGAACTCGGCAACCAACGTGAACCCCAACGACCCATCTGCCAACGCTTTGTAGTAGTTGATGAGTGCCGGGTAGCGCATCACCAAGCGCCCTGCCGTGTCGTAGACACGGTTGCTGCTCATGATGATGTAATCGACCTTGTCGATTTGATCCAGCATCCCCAGCTCGTCGGGGTTGCCGTTACCGTACCATTTGTTCTTTTCGTCTTCGCCATATACCGGGAACGCATAGCCCTTGAACTCATCCGCAGATCGACCATCCAACCCCAATGGCAAGCCATCGTCCCACGATTCGGCACTGATGCCCGACCCAGGCGGGATGTTGGTATAGATCCAGCGCGACGCAGCCACGCGACTGTGTTCTTCGGTGTACATGCGTGAGAATGCAAAACCCCACGCCAACGCACCCGTCACCACGACCAGCGCTGGTACTACCGCCATAAATGCAATGCTACGCCCAATGGTCAAGGCGCGTGCACGGTGCAACACCGGGTCGCCCGGTTGCCACATCCAGCGCATCACCGTGTCAAACACACGCTGGCGTTGCTGCGCCAACAAAACCACCAGCCAGGCAGCAAAAATAATCAGGACGCCATATATCGGCAAGTAATAGCGCATCGACATCAAGAATTGGCCGCCCTGCCAGCCAAAGAAGAACAGTACCCACGCCCAAGGCACGAGGTGCACCAGCTTCTTGCGACGGAGCAACTGCCAACCTGCCACCAAGAACCCGATCCATGCTGCAATCCCCAACGGTGCACCCATGCCGGCATAGACCATATTGCTCAAAGCAAATACGTACCGTGGCCGCGCCGCCCATTGCTGCGTGGGTGGCCAGTCCACCTCGCCCGAGGCAAAGCGCCGGATGTCGTCCATGCTCTTGAGGAATCGATCATCGGGGCGTATATCGAAGAACCCCTTCCCTTGGAAGAACTCGTCGACAGCCACAGCCCGCTCACCCAACACTTCTGTCAAGATCAGTTTGTCGGGCGCGCCGGGGAGTGTCCCCGCAAACATGTCTGGCCCTAATGTCCGCGCTACAAAAATCGCCAGCACACCGGTGAGGACGAGCAATCCAAAGTCGCGTGCCATGGCGCGGGTACTCCCGCGTTGCCATGCGGCATAGATGCGACTAAAGGCTGCCACGATGGTGACCACTGCGACCGTGGCAAGTGTAATACGACAGGCAATCGATGCACCGATTGCAAATGTGGCGCCGGCATAGTCTGTCAGCGAGCCACGCTGTGCCACACGGACCGAGTAATAGACCGTCAGCAATATGAAAAATGCACTCGTGGAATCGACCGTAAAAAAGTGTGCTTGCTGGATTGCAAAGCCTGTACCGGCGTACATCAAGGCTGCCAACAACCCGACACTTGTACCGTATAACCGGCGCCCTAACCCGTAGATGACGAGGATAGAAAGTAGGTCAAACAGCGTCGACCAGACACGCCCAACTTTGTGGATGTCGCTGGTATAGTCGCGGCCATCTGGGTTAATGATGGCGCGGATAAATTCCGGCATCAAGGCCGAGATTTCTTTTTCGGCGTTGGGCTTTGGAGCAGCTTCCCCAGGGTTCATCGCCGGCAATCGCTCGGGCGGCGTAATCAACACCGCCGTGAGTCGCGTCAACTCGTGTGGGACCATCCCGTAGACAAAAAACTTATAGTTCCCGTTGCGGGGGTTGAGCGGTGAATTCGACGTGTCGAGATATTCTGTAACGCTCGCGGGGAGGCGAATTTGCGTGGCGACTTCGGTCAAGAATCGCTCGTCGGGATGCAAGCGGAACGACGGTTCGTCCCACATAAACAACCCGCCGAAACGGAAGTATGCACCCAGCAAGAGAACTGCCAGCAGTGCGACGGTTTGTCCTGCTGACCGTTGGAAGAACGACTTCACATTCATCTCGCATCCTTATCCGTTCATTCCCGCCGCGCAGTGGTCCTGGCCGAGCGGATTTTCTACAAATAACACCACAGAACCCCGCGCAATGCGACGTTCTGCCTCTTGGATATTCCATTTCATGGCATATTATAGAACAATATTCGATGGTAACGCCGATTTCTATGACAATTCGTAGTAATTCGTAATGCATGCTGTTTCACCGAACCAAGGCTGTGCACGAGCAACGCTGTCGCCGATGTCACAAAATGGAACTCTACGGCGTTGCGATGCGTCCATCCTGTGAAAGGCACGTTGCCCGTCCGCGCGGCTATGGTATGATATCTGCGGGAACGGTACGCGTTACCTGAATTTTCTGTGTTTTTGTTTGCAATTGATATAGAGGCTCCATGCATATCGTAATCACCGGTGGCGCAGGCTTCATCGGGGCGAATCTGGCTGCTGCACTCCTCGCCGACGGCTATCGTGTCACCTTGTACGATAACCTTTCACGGCCGGGATCGTCACACAATCTCGCCTGGCTGCAGCGCAGCTACGGCGACAAGGTTGTGCTCCGTCGCGGCGACATCCGCGATGCCAAGCTGACTGCCGAGGCACTCGCCGACGCCGACACGATTATCCACCTCGCCGGTCAAGTAGCGGTCACTACGTCGGTGGCCAACCCGCGCGAAGACTTCGACATCAATGCACTCGGGACCTTCAACGTCCTCGAGGCCGCACGTGCCGGTGGCCGCAACCCTATCGTGCTCTACTCGTCGACCAACAAGGTCTACGGCGGCATGGAGGACATTGTGGTCGTCGAAGACGCCACCCGCTGGCGTTATCGCGACCTGCCACGTGGTGTCACTGAGGCGCAACCGCTCGACTTTCACTCACCGTACGGCTGTTCCAAAGGTACCGGCGACCAGTACGTGCGTGACTACCATCGTATCTATGATTTGCGGACTGTCGTCTTCCGGCAGTCGGCGATCTACGGTCCGCGCCAGTTCGGCGTCGAAGACCAGGGCTGGGCAGCCCACTTCATCATTGCCACGCAGTTCAAACGGCCGATGTCCATTTATGGCGACGGCAAGCAGGTCCGCGATTTGTTGTATGTGGACGACCTGGTCAACGCCTATCGGCAGGCGATTTTGCGCATCGACCATGTGGCCGGCGAAATCTTCAACGTAGGCGGTGGACCCGATTACACGATCTCGATCTGGCGCGAGTTCCGCCCCATCCTCGATGCACTCAACGGGAGCCCCGTGGTCGACCCTGCCTTTGCAGATTGGCGCCCTGGCGATCAAAAGGTCTGTATCCTCAATGTCGACCGTGCGATGGCCGCCCTGCAATGGAAGCCCTCGGTCAATGTTCACCAGGGCATCGAACGCTTGTGGAACTGGGTCGCCGCCAGCCGTGACGAAATCGAAAGACGCTAACCTATGCGCGTACTGGTCGCCCTCACCTACTATCGACCCTACACTAGTGGTCTGACCATCTATGCCGAACGGCTCGCGGTCGGCCTGGCTGCCCGTGGGCATCACGTCACCGTACTGACATCACAATACGACTCTAGCCTGCCCCGCGAAGAAGTGCTGCATGGGGTCCATGTGGTGCGTGTGCCAGTGGCCGCCCGCATTAGCAAAGGCGTCATCATGCCCACCTTTGGCCTCGAGGCGACCAGGCTAACGCTGTCGCACGACGTGCTCAGTTTGCATATGCCGCAGTTCGATGCGCCGGGGCTGGCGCTGCGCGGGCGCCTGTTGGGCAAAACGGTGGTACTCACCTATCACTGTGACCTGCAACTGCCGCCGGGCGCATTTAACCGCATCGTCGACAAAGTCGTGCAGGTCGCCAACAATGCGGCAGGCTCGCTGGCCACCAAAATCGTCGCCTACACCGAAGACTTCGCCAGCCATTCGCCCTACTTGTCACGCTTCAAATCCAAGGTCGAGATTATCCCCCCGCCGGTCGAAATCCCCGATTCGTCGCCGGCAGATGTCGAAGCCTTCAAACAACGCTACAACCTGACCGGTCCGGTGATCGGGATGGCAGCCCGTTTGGCAGCCGAAAAGGGCGTCGAAGTCCTGCTCGATGCCATGCCCAAAATCATTGCAGCGCATCCCGACGCCCGGGTACTCTTTGCCGGCCCCTTCGAACAAGTACTGGGCGAAGAAGCCTACGCGCGCCGATTGGCGCCACTGTTCGAGAAGTACCGCAACAACTGGACGTTTGTGGGTACGCTGTCGCAACGCGAACTGGCGACGTTCTTCCACGTCTGCGATGTGGTGACCGTGCCCAGCCTCAACTCGACCGAGTCGTTTGGCCTGGTCCAAGTCGAGGCGATGTTGTGCGGCACGCCATCGATAGCGTCCAACCTCCCCGGCGTGCGGCAACCCCCCACCCAGACCGGGATGGGGCTCGTTGTACCCATCGGTGATTCGGATGCACTCGGCGACGCGATTTTGACGATTATCGCCGACCCCCAGCGATTCCAGCGTAGTCGTGACGAAATCGCGGCGCGCTTCAGTACTGACCGGACCGTGACCGCCTACGAAGCGTTGTTCCAGCGCTTGTCAAGGAGCAATTGAGATGACCACCCAAGACTTCCTCACCCCGCATTTGATGACCTTGCCACCCCACCGGGTGATGATTCGGATGATCGAAGCCCGTCTCTTTGCCGAGACGGCCCCCACCATGCCCGAGCCCATTCTCGACGTCGGCAGCGGTGACGGTACCTTTGCCCAGATTGTCTTCCCCGGCAAAAAGATCTACGGCATCGACCCCATCAAAAGCGACACGCTCGAGGCACAAGCCCGCGGCGTCTATCAGGGGCTGAGCATCGCCGACGGCAAGCAGTTGCCGTTTGCAGACAACACCTTCGAGGCGGCATTCAGCAATTGTGTGCTCGAGCACGTGCTGCCCCTCAAAGAGACTTTGGCCGAGACGTTCCGCACCATGAAGCCCGGTGCGCATTTCGTCGCATCGGTGGTCGGCAACCGCTTCCCCGAGCAGTTGTTGGGCACCAAAATCCTCAATGCACTAGGCTTCGACGGCGGCATCTACGGCCGCTGGTTCAACAAAGTATCGGTACACCGCAACACCTTGAGCAAGGCCGACTGGAGCGCCCGCTTCGAAGAAGCCGGCTTCGAGGTCGTGTCCTGCCGCCCGTATTTCAGCGACGAGGCCCTGGCACTGTTCGATCTGAGCCACTACCTGGCCGCTCCGTCGTTGCTGACCCGCAAATACCTCGGCCGCTGGATTTTGGCGGCGCCGTTCACCCTCAATTGGCTGTGGGAGCCCATCTTGCGCCCACTGTACAATGCCCCTGCACCCGCCGATGCCCCGTATTACTTCTTTATTTTGCGCAAACCGACGGCCAAATAACGCGACGCGGTCGCTGCATCCCCCGGCTTGCCCACGTCCGGGCAACCGGGGGATTTGCGTCAGATGGCCGCGCACATCACCCCAACCGCCCCGTCCGTGCACGTACGGTGACGCATCCCAGGCCTCCGACCCTTTGGTTTTCTCATCATCATGCCATCGTCAACGAGAAAGGTACTGCCCATGCAGACCCCCAAAACCGCCATTGTGACGGGTGCCGGTAGCGGCATCGGTCGTGCTGCCAGTCTGGCGTTGTGCGCTGCGGGTTGGAACGTCGTGCTCGCCGGTCGGAACGCCGATCGACTGCATGCGGTCGCCCGCGACGCCGTCACACCCGCGCAGATGCTGGTAATGCCCACCGATGTGACCAAGCCGGTCCAGGTGCGGGCGCTGTTCGACGCAGCGGTCGCGCAGTATGGACGGGTGGATTTGTTGTTCAACAACGCCGGTCGCGGTGCGCCAGCCGTGCCCATCGACGAGCTCGACATCGACGATTGGAAGGCCACGGTCGACGTCAATTTGAACGGAATGTTCTACTGTCTACAGCATGCGTTCCGCGTCATGAAGGCACAAACCCCGCAGGGTGGGCGCATCATCAACAACGGATCGATATCGGCAACGACCCCACGGCCGCATTCGATAGCCTATACCGCGACCAAACATGCGGTCACCGGCTTGACCAAAACGGCAGCCCTCGACGGCCGTGCCTACCGCATCGCCGTGGGCCAAATCGACATCGGCAACGCGGCGACCGATATGGCCGAACGCATGGGCAGCGGCATCATGCAAGCACATGGCGCGGTGGTCGCCGAACCACTGATGGATGTCGCTCACGTCGGCACGGCGATTGTCCAGATGGCCGAGTTGCCGTTGAGCGCCAATGTGTTGTTCCAGACCATTATGGCGACCAACATGCCGTTTGTCGGGCGCGGCTAAAGCGCTGGTACAATGCAGGCACGATACGCCCCACCAGAGGAGACAACGATGTCCAAAACGCGAACCGTCATGATTGGCTGCGGCGGCATGGCCCGCCATCACATCCGCAACATGCTCAAAATGCAGGCCACCACGACCATCAGTCATGTGTGTGAGCCGTCGGCGCAGGCCTACGAAGAGACCGCGGCACTGTTCGACGAAGCTGGCGTGCCCGTGCCGCCGAACCAGCCCGATTTGGCCAAATTGCTGAGCGATCAGCGTGGCCAGATCGATGCGGCCTTCATCATCACGCCGCATGTGTTCCACCATGATCAGACCAAAGCCTGCCTCGAGGCCGGCATCGACGTGCTGCTCGAAAAACCCATGGTGATGACCGGCCGCGAGGCCGAAAGCCTAATCGCAGCGCGCGACAAATCCGGCAAGTTGCTCGTAGTGGCGTTCCCCGGTAGTCTGTCGCCCAATGTACGCACAGCGGCAACCATGCTCCGCAACGGCGACATCGGCACCATCAAGACCATCAGCGGCGTGGTCTGGCAAAACTGGGGGGTCAATACCGTCAACACCTGGCGCCAGATCCCGGCAATGGCCGGCGGTGGATTTTTGTTCGATACCGGCGCACATTTGCTCAACACGACCGTCGATTTGGCCGGCGAGGATGTGGCCGAAGTGGCTGCCTACCTCGACAATCAAGGCCGCCCGGTCGAGACGCTGGGGGTGGTGATTGCCCGCCTCAAATCCGGCATCCTCGTTTCGCTCCACGGGTGTGGCGAGGCAATGGAGTCGTGCGAATCCGACATCCGCGTCTTTGGTGACAAGGGCATCCTCTATACCGGCGTGTGGGGCGAAAGCTTGGCTATCCAGCACAAGGGCGGCACGCCGGTCACGCCGGTGGTCACGCCTGCATCGTTGGGTGTGTGGGAGCAGTTCCTCGGCGTGCGTGCCGGCGCGGCCAACCCCTGCCCACCCGAAGTCGGCTTGCGCATGGCCCGCCTGTGGGACGCCATTCAACTCTCGGCCGCCAAAGGCGGTTCGTCGGTGTCCGTCGCCAAATAACGCCTTCTGTCCTGCCCCCCGTCTGCATTGCAGATGGGGGGCAGTTTGTTATGGGCGCGTGGGCAGCGGTGCGGCATCGGTACAGATCTGCACCGCCCCGTCGGCTGCCACCCAGATATCTAACCCCGCTACCGCACACGGCTCCTGTTGGCCAGCACGTACCCGGGCAATCTGCCCACGCCGCGCAATGCGCAGCTGTTGCCAGCCGTAGACGGCAGGCGTCTGTGCGAGCGGGGCAATCCCGTTGTACTGCACCAACCCCAGTCGGCGCGCGACGGCATCGGTCACTGCATCGTCGGCGCCGGCCACCACAAACACGCCCTGACGGGTATCGGCCAACGCGGCCAGCGCCCGTGCGACGCGGGGGTCGGCGTCGGCCGGTCGCACAGCCACCAGCAGTACCACGATCACCACCAGCGCGCCGCCCGCCAGACCTTGGTACAAACGCGGTCCGGCGCGGCTCAGGCCCCACCAGAGCGCGGCGGCAGCCAACCACGGCAACAGCAGTGCCTGCAATCGTGGGTCGGCCGCAGCCCATCCGAGGGCCACTCCCATTGCCCACCCCCAGGCGGGCGATAACCCGTGGCGCAGCAGCCAACCCGTCGTTGCCAGTACGGGGACCAGCACGAGCCAGAGTTGCAGGTCCGCACCGATGGCAGCTCCCAACACCCCCGTACTCGTGACCAGCAGTGCCGCCAACACGCCGCGTTGCGCAGGGGCTTCACGCCAGACAACACATGCCTGCCGCGCAATGGCCACCAGGAGCGGCCAACAGACTAGTAGCCACAAAAACGGCGCCTGTGTGGGCCAGTGCCAGCTGTGTGTGCGGACCACAGCAGCGGCAATGACGAGGACGGGGATTATTCCCCACCACAGCCAGCGCCGGATGTGCGCCAGCGCATCCGGGCGGCGTAACGCCCATGCGTAGATAATCCCCACCACACTACACACCAACAGCCACGGCGTCACCCCGTCACGCCACACCCCCAACGACTGGACCGTTCCCGCCAGCGCAATCGGGACGAGCAGCGCTGCCGCTGCACGCCATCGGTCGCCCACGCGGCTCCATGCCGCAGCGCAGAGCGTGACGGCAACAGCGCCTGACCATGCCAGCACCCAGGGGGCCGCCACCCCCAAATACTGCCCCAGGACGGCCATCCCCTGCCACCCAAACACCTCTACCGGGCGCAGATGACCGGCCAGCCACGGGTCGAGTGGCTGATCGGCGCCGCTGCGGATGAGCACGGCGATCTGGTGCACAACCACCGGCGCTTCGACACGCCACAGGACCAGGCCGATCAGCACGACTAATCCACACACCCCGGCCACCCACCACGGTGACCAGCGCCGCAGAGCGAGGACTCCCAGTGTGATTGCACACAGGATCGTCAGCCAGCTGGGCATGTGTGTCGGCAGTGGCTGTGTACGCCAGCGCTGCCAATCGGCCGTCGCCACGGCACCGAGGTGCGGCCAGGCGCGGTAGGTGCGGGTATCGACCGCGGCCACACTGCTCCAGAGCGGCGGGTCGGTCAGCAGGGCGACGGCGCGGGCGTGGCTGTACTGCGCGGTTTTGGCATAGATGACGACCTGCGGGTGGTCATAGACCGAAAACGCTTCTTCGGCGCGACGCGTATCCCACTGCCACGGCCCGATGTGTGGCCAGCGCTCCGCCCGGAACATCGGCACAAAGCCGAGTGAGCCGTCCGCCAGAGCACGGTAATAGCGCTCCATAATGGGGAACCGGGCCGGCATCGCGCGGATGACCGCCTGTGCACGTGCACTGCTTACAATCACATACTCCGCCTGATCCAGCAGGTCGATGATGCCGCGCCGGTTAGGGTCTGTCGCCAAAAATTTGGCCGGCCGGTCGGCGTCGTAGACCGGCAACGACACGACAGTGTAGCGCTGCGGTCGTTCGCTCTGCGAAAACGTCAACGGCAAGACATCGTCCCACTCTTCGACGGCCAACGTCGCCCCTGCGGGGATCTGCGCATACATCCAGCGGCTGGCCACGATTCGTGGATGCTCGGTTGCATACAGGCCACTCCATCCGACGGCCATCAGCGCAGTCCCGAGCACAAGGAGCGACATACATACCGTGCGCCACGGCCGTGCCAGCCGACCCAACCCGACCATGGCCAACACGCAGGCCGCACCATAGACGGGCAGATAGTAGCGCATCGTCATACCAAAAACTGCCCCCTGCCAGAGCAGATACAGGGTCACCCACAGCCACAACAACCAGACCCGCCGGCGCGGCTGCAGACTCTGCCACAGCCAGCCCAGAGTCGCCGCCAGCAACAGCGGCAGCCCCATCCCCCACCAGCCCATTTGCGTCAGCGGATAGATGAAGGGCGTCTGCCACGACCATTGGTACGTCGGCGGCGTGTCGACCATCCCGTTGACCAGCCGGCCGGCGAGCAGAATGTCGTGGAGCCAGCGCGCGTCGAACCACCAGCCGTTCCAGATCGTCGGGTCGCACAGCCACAACCCGACGAGCGACAGACTGCCCGCCAGCAACGCCTGCCCGACCTGTCGTCGGGTCGGGAGTTGTCGTACGACCAGCCAGTGGAGGGGTACCAGCACCCACAGGCTGAGCAGCGTAATGCGCATCGCCGCCGCCACCGCAATGCACAGCGCCAGCGCCAGCCAGCCCGGCCAGCGCAATCGCGGCAGGCGCACCGCGAGCGCTAGCGCCGCGAGGACCCACGGGCTGGCAATGGCATCGACCGTGGCAAAATGACTGAGCTGGATGGGCAACGGCGCGAGCGCATACAGTAGTGCCGCCACGGCAGCCAACGGGCGTACCGTC
The DNA here is from genome assembly GCA_003670675.1 of Chloroflexota bacterium. GTDB lineage: Bacteria > Chloroflexota > Chloroflexia > Chloroflexales > Roseiflexaceae > UBA965. The sequence goes on along the minus strand of QWQY01000001.1, from coordinate 33,489 downwards.
AGCGCACGCGCCAACAGATAGACCATCAGGATTGCAACAATCTCGGCGATGCAGGCCAGGGTTCGGCCCACATTGCGGATGTCCAGCGGCCGGGCGTCTGCGCCATACACCGCCGTGCTGACCACACGCATCAGTGTGGTGGGCAATGTGCCATAGACGAACACGCGCGACCAGTCTTGGGTGCGTGGATTGAGGGTATTGCAGGCGAGGGGAATCGACGGGGTATACCCGGCATCAGGGGAAAGCTTCGCCGTGCGATCTGCGCTCCCCGACGGTGCCGCCGGCACCGATGCGGTGGGTGGACACGATGTCGTCAGGTAGCTACGGAAATCAGGCGGCACCGAAGCATAATACGCGGTGTACACCAAAAATCGCTCGTCCGGGTGCTGCATGGCCACGCCGTCCCAGCGGTACAAGGCCTGCCCGCGCAGCAACGCTCCCAAGACCACGGCACAGCCCAGCAACGCAACCCACCCCCAGCGGCGCACCATCGGCAAGCGGCCGTTCATTGCGCACGTCCCACCATTGTGCTCGGGGAGGCGCTGCAATACCGTATAATCGCGTATGTATAATCTGTTACAAGAGGTCGCATGAATACTCCCCGCGCAATCACCATCGATGGCCCCGCTGGGTCCGGCAAAAGCACATTGGGTGCGTCGTTGGCTGCTGCGCTCGGATTCGTCTACTTCGACACCGGCGTGATGTATCGCGCCTTGACCCTCGCCGTGCTCGATGCCGATATCGACCCCAGCGATGGCACTGCTGTTGCTGCCTGTGCCGAACGCATCGATATCGGGGTGCAACCACCCACGGTCGCCGATGGTCGGCAATACACCATTACCCTCGATGGCCGCGACGTCACCTGGGACATCCGCGAACAACGCGTCGAACGCGCCGTCTCGACCGCAGCCGGCCATCCCGCAGTAAGGGTCATCCTACGCGCCCAACAGCGTGCCATCGGCATGCGCGGCACCGTAGTAATGGTCGGTCGCGATATTGGTTCTATTGTACTGCCCGAAGCCCCCCTCAAAATCTACCTCGATGTCTCGATTGCCGAACGCACTCGCCGCCGCAGTGCCGAACTCGTTGGGCGCGGCGATAGCGTCGACGAACATGCCCTGTACGATTCGATCGCCAATCGCGATGCCCGTGACGCCCACGTCATGCAACCTGCCCCCGACGCGGTCCACATAAACGGCGACACACAATCCCCCGCTGATACCCTCGCTTATGTGCTGAGTCTCGTTCCCACAGGAATGCGCTCGCACCCCTGAGGTACGCTATGCGACTCTCCCGCTTGTTGATTATCGCCATTGTCTGCCTCGTGATGGTCCCCCGCGCAGTGGCAGCCCAAGTCACCAATCGCGTCTCGATTACGACCGCTGTCGGCTACGATAACGTCTATTTCGCAGACAGTTGGACCCCCGTCCGCATCACCATCGACGATATCCCCATCAACATGCCGGTCACCATCGAATGGGTGGTTACCGCAGATTCGCAACCCGCCATCACCTGGCAGCGTGCCCTCGCGCTCCAAGCCGGGACGCCTGTCACCATCGACACGGTAATGGTCATGCCGTCCTCTGCACGCAGCATCATTGCGCGGGTGCGGAGCAGCGAGGGGATTATCGCCAGCACCCAAATCGATGCCCAAGTCGCCGTCGGCCAGCTCAATGTCATCGTCGCCGATCAAACTACGCTGGCCAAGACCTTTACCTCCACTGTCTCGGTCGATGGCTCGACGCCGGTTGTGCGTACCATCCGCGCCGCCGCCCTGCCGACCAACATCATCGCCCTCCAGGGCGTCAATACGATCCTCATCTCGGACACCAGCGTCCTCACCGACGCCCAGTTGCGGACCCTGCGACTCTGGTGCGAACTGGGCGGACGCTTGGTGATTGCCGGCCCAGCTGGTGCACTGCTCAGCCCTATCGCACCGTTTGTCATCGATCCGTCACTCCCTGCAGTCACCACGCTGGGGAGTGCCGCAGCACCGGCGTTGCCCAGCACGGTGCGCATCCCGGCGGTCCGTGCCTTACCCGATGCAACCCAGGTCCACGCCGGCAGTCCGTTGCTCTGGCAGCGTGCGGTTGGACGGGGGACGGTCTATCAGAGCGCATTAGCACTCGCCGATAGCGACGGCTGGAGCGGGCAGTACTGGTACTGGCAGCCTGTGTTGGCTCCATCGACCTATACGTATATGGCGACCATCACCCTGCCGTCGACCAATAGTGTCTTTGACCCATTGATGACCAGTCTGACCGTCGCGTCTGTCCAACAGCCCACGCCGTGGTTGCTCTTTTTGATTGCGTTGGTGTATATCGGCATCATCGGTCCGGTCACCTACCTCATCCTGAAGCGCAGGAACCAACTCGATGCGGCCTGGGTCACCATCCCGGCGACAGCGGTCGTATACACCCTGATCATCATCGGTTCGGTCTATCTGTCGCGGGGCACGACGCCGCAGGTCTACGGCTTGCGCATCGTGCAACAAGCAACCGACAGTCCCGACGGGTATGCGACAACCACCAGCGGCGTCTATGCACCGTTCCGGACAACCTTTGTGGCTCAAGCGACAGGGGTGACAAGCATGCAAAAACTCTCGTTCACCTCGGATACCGTCGCGGTCACCAGCGATGGCACCGACACGAGCACACTCAACCTCGCTGCCGATGTCGGCTCGATGCAGTTCGTCACCACCAGTGAGTACGTACCAGCACCGCTCAGCGTCAGCACGGCGCTCAAGACCACGCCTGACCTGTTGCACGGGACCATCCGTATCGCAGGGCAACCGCTGAGCGATGCCTACCTCCAGATCGGCAGCTTCGCACAGTCACTCGGCACCATCACCCCGGGAGTCGATGTGCCCATTGCAATCACCCAAGATAGCCCGTCGTTCCCCTGCGACATCCCCAGCCCAGCGGGGCACATGGTCAGCATCCAAGCCGTCTACGAGCGCATCACGGGGCCGTGCGGTGCAGTCAATCAGCCCCTCGAACGGCGCGCGGTCCTCTATGGCTGGACGCCGGTCAGTGGGAACATGCCAGACATCAGCGGCCTCCCCTATGCCGACCAGCGTCAGCTCGTCGTCGTGACCATCGTTCTGCCGTGAACGCACAGCCGCTCCACACCCTCCTGGCAGAGCACCCTGCCCTGCAGAATGCCCATCGCATCGTCGTGGCGGTATCCGGCGGCCCCGACTCGCTGGTGCTCTTGCATGCGTTATGTCAGACGCGCCACGCACCAGCGCTGGCGGTTTTTCACCTCGACCATGGCCTGCGCGGCGCCGAGTCCGCCGCCGATGCGACGTATGTGCGCGCCTGTTGCGCAGCATGGAACATTCCCTGCCATACCGAACAGGCCGACATCCCGCGCGAAGCGCCCGACCACCCCAATCTGAGCGAGGCCGCGCGCGTAGTGCGCTATCGCCGCCTCGCCCACTATGCTGCCGCGTGCAACGCCGATGTGGTGTTGGTTGCCCATACCCGCGACGACCAAGCCGAGACCGTGGTGATGCGATTGCTCCGCGGCAGTGGAGTCCGTGGATTGGCCGGCATGGCCCACTCCGTCCCCTGGCAGGCCTGGGCCGCTGGCGTGAACGGCGGGCGCGCTGCCCTCGTTCGCCCCCTGTTGGACATCGATCGCAGCGTCATCGACGCCTATGTCACGGCAATGGAGCTGACGCCGCGGAGCGATCCGTCCAACACCAAACAGACGTCGTTCCGCGTGCGGGTGCGGACCCGGCATCTGCCCGCGCTCCGCGCCGAACAACCCCAACTCAATCGGATACTGGCCAGCACGGCCCAGCACCTGCGCGATGCCGACGCGTTCATCGAAGCAGCCCTCGACGACGTCTGGCCACACCTGGTCGACACGACGCCGGGCAGTCCGACGATCGACCGTGCGGTCTACATTACCCTGCATCGTGCGCTCCAAACCGCTGCCCTGCGGCGCCTCATGCAGACGTGCCTGGGCAGCCTGCGCGGCATCGACGACGAACACATCACGATGCTTCACCAGGCACTCCTCGACCACAGCGCCCCGACAACACCCCTACCCCAACACCTCATCCTCTCGTGGGACGGCAATCGTGCCCGTTTGCAGCAGCGCGGCACGCTGGTCCGTTCGCCCTACACATACACGGGTGCGCCGTGTGCAATCCAACCGGGTGCGTCCATTGCACTCACCGCAGCACAATTGATCTGCACCAATACCGACGCGCCGACCACACCATCACCATGGACGGTCACCTTACGTGCGGACCAACCCTATCTGCTCCGCACACGCCTGCCCGGCGATGTGATTGGGATCGGCCACGGCAAGCACCGGCGCATCCAGGATGTCCTGGTCGACGCCAAAATCCCGGCGCAGCAACGCGCCTCCTGGCCACTCATCTGTAGCGGCGCAACGGTGGTCTGGGTCGTCGGCGTCAGGGTCGATCCGGACGTGTGCGCAGCACACGGGTATCGGTTTGCAGTTATCGGCGCATAAGCGCGGTTGGATGCGCGCATTGAGCGGGGCATTGAGCGCGGTTTATTGCAATAAACCCCGCCCAAAAAAACCCCACGCAGCTCCGCTGCGCGACTTCTGCCTTCTGATAACTGATAACTGATAACTGATAACTGATAACTGATAACTGATAACTGATAACTGATAACTAATCACTGCCTTCTCCCCTAATCTGGGGTACAATGTCCAGAATCTTAGACAAGGTGAGTCATGCATAACGACATCGCGCACGTCCTCTTGAGTGAAGAGCAGCTCAAAACCCGCATCGCCGAACTGGGCGAACTCATCACCAACGATTACCGCGGCCGCACCGACATTGTCCTCATCGGCGTCCTCAAAGGTTGTACCGTCTTTATGGTCGACCTGGCGCGTACCATTAATTTACCCTTGGCCATCGACTTCATCGCGACATCGAGCTACGGCAGCGGTACCCACTCGACTGGTGTGGTGCGGCTTCTCAAAGATCTCGATATGGACATTGCCGGCAAGCACGTCATCATCGTCGAAGACATCATCGACAGTGGTTTGACCTTGGCTTACCTGCACGCCCAATTCTCGAAGCGCGAACCGGCCAGCATGCGCATTTGTACCCTGCTCAACAAACCCGCCCGACGCGACCCGACGGTGACGCTCAGCGTCGACTACCTCGGCTTCGATATCCCCAACGAGTTTGTGGTGGGGTATGGGCTCGATTATGCCGAACACTACCGTAACCTACCGTACATCGGGGTCCTCAAACCTGAGATTTACACCCACGAATAGACCCTGCGCATCCCACCGCTCCTGTCGGCCACAGGAGCGGTGGTTTTTGTTGTCTCTTTCGCGTGTTAGAGTTGCATAAGAGTCACCATTTCGCCACATTTTGTGCTTGCCCCGCCAAAAATTGCAGTGATATAATTACAGGGCTACGAACTGTAGCGTGTTCCCCTGCAACCCCACGGAGCACACCATCCACGGAGTGCCATCTCCTAGATTGAGAAGAGATATGGGCGAAAATCGCTGGCTCAAGAACAGTTTCGTCTACCTCATCATCCTCGTCGCCGCGCTCGCGCTGTTCTTCAACTACTTCAGCAGTGCGCAGACCGTCAACGAAGAAAAGGGTATATACACCGTACTCGCCGATGCCAAAGCCGGTTTGATCAAACAAATCGACGTCCAGGCCGGCAGCAGTGATATCCTTGCGACCTATAAAGACTCGACCGGTTCAGCCCCACGCGTCGTCCGTTCACGCATCGAATCCGGCGACAGCATCACCACGTTGATGGTTCAAGCTGGCGTCCCGCTCAACACCGTCGACCTCAAAATCGGCGCTGCACCAGCCTGGGGCGGCCTCTTCAGCATCATCTCCGTGCTCTTGCCCGTGATTTTGATGATCGGCTTTTTCGTCTTCTTCATGCGGCAGGCCCAGGGCTCCAACAATCAAGCGATGTCGTTCGGCAAGAGCCGCGCCAAGATGTTTTCGGGTGACAAACCCAGCGTGACATTTGCGGACGTCGCCGGCCAAGAAGAAGCCAAGCAGGATCTGAGCGAAATCGTTGAATTCCTCAAATTCCCCGATAAATTCTCCGCCCTCGGCGCCCGCATTCCCCGCGGTGTGCTGATGGTGGGCCCTCCGGGAACCGGCAAAACCCTGCTGTCACGCGCCGTCGCCGGCGAAGCAGGTGTGCCGTTCTTCTCGATTTCGGGTTCTGAATTCGTCGAAATGTTCGTCGGCGTCGGTGCAAGCCGCGTCCGTGACCTGTTCGACCAGGCCAAGCGCAATGCCCCCTGTATCATCTTCATCGACGAAATCGACGCTGTCGGTCGTCAACGTGGCGCCGGGCTCGGCGGTTCACACGACGAGCGCGAACAGACCCTCAACCAGATCCTGGTCGAGATGGACGGCTTCGACTCCAACACCAATATCATCGTTATCGCTGCCACCAATCGTCCCGACGTGCTCGACCCAGCCTTGGTCCGCCCAGGCCGCTTCGACCGTCAGGTCATCCTCGATGCACCCGACCTCAAGGGCCGCGTGGCAGTCCTCGGTGTCCACACCAAGGGCAAACCCCTGGCCGACGATGTCGATTTGTCGGTGGTTGCCAAGCTGACCCCCGGGTTCTCGGGAGCAGATTTGGCCAATGCCGTCAACGAAGCCGCCATTCTGGCAGCACGCCGCTCCAAGAAGCAAATCAGCCAGCTCGAGCTGACCGACGCCGTCGAACGCGTCGCCCTCGGTGGTCCAGAGCGCCGTAGCCGTGTGATGACTGACCGCGAAAAGCTGTTGGTCGCCTACCACGAAGCCGGTCACGCCATCGCAGCAGCCGGTATGACCAAATCCCACGCCGTCCAAAAGGTCACCATTATCCCCCGTGGGCGTGCCGGCGGATACACCCTGTTCTTGCCCGAAGAAGACAGCCTGCGCTACACCACTGCATCGCAGTTCAACGCCCAGCTCGTGTCGGCCCTTGGTGGTCGCGTCGCCGAAGAAATCATCTTTGGTATCGAAGAAGTCACCACCGGCGCATCGGGCGATATCACCCAAGTCACCCGCATCGCTCGTTCGATGGTCACGCGCTACGGCATGAGCGCCAAGCTCGGTCCGATTGCGTTCGGCGAAAAGGAAGAGATGATCTTCCTCGGTCGCGAAATCAGCGAACAGCGGAACTACAGCGACGCTGTCGCTACCCGCATCGACGACGAAGTCTTCCGCATCGTCGCCGAAGCGTACGACAAGACCCGTGCCATCTTGACTGCAAACCGTGATGTCCTCGACGACATGGCCAATGCGCTCATCGAATACGAATCCCTCGATGGCGAGCGCCTCAAGAGCCTCATCCATCGCGTCCTCCAAAACAACGGCGTTGCACCCGTGGTCGGCAACTAACTAACCGCTGTCTGTTCTTCCACCCCCGGCTGCTCTGCAGTCGGGGGTGTGTTGTTCAATACACATCCGCTATCCCGCACTCTATCCCGATAGAACCCCCTGTGGTATAATGGGCGGAACAACGCCGTTGTAAGAGGTGCTTTTTATGTCCGGTCACTCCAAATGGGCTACGATTCGACGCTCAAAAGGTGTTCTCGACCAAAAACGCGGTCAGCTTTTTACCAAACTCGCCCGTGACCTCTCGATTGCGGCACGCGAGGGTGGCTCTGACGATACCGACGCCAACTTTCGCCTGCGCATCGCTGTTGATCGTGCACGCGCCGCCAATATGCCGATGGACAGTATCAAGCGCGCCATCGAACGCGGCATGGGTAAAGGCAACGAATCCCAGCTCGAAGAGCTCTACTACGAAGGCTACGCCCCCGGCGGTGTTGCCGTCATCATCGAAGCCGCTACCGATAACCGCAACCGCACCGCGTCCGAAGTCCGCGCTGCCTTTACCAAAATCGGCGGCAACTTGGGCGAATCCGGGTCGGTGAGTTATATGTTCGAACTCAAAGGCCTCGCCGTCGTCGATTTGAGCGCAAGCGGGGTCAGTGCCGACGACGCCACCCTCATTGCCATCGATGCGGGCGCAGACGATGTCGTTGACAATGGCGATACGCTCGACATTTATACCGACTTCAAGCAACTCATTACCGTCCGTACCAAGCTGATTGAGGCCAAATTGACGGTCACCAGCGTCGAAAAAACCATGCGTCCCAAGACCCTGATGCAGGCCGATGCGACCGAAGCCCTCAAGGCGCTCAAACTTATCGACAAGTTGGATGATCTCGATGATGTCCAAAAGGTCTACAGCAACCTCGATATCACCGACGAGTTGGCTGAACAGTTCTCGAATTCGTAGTCGTGCGTACCATCGGCATCGATCCAGGCACGGCAATAATGGGGTGGGGCATCGTCGAACAACATGCCGGCGCAGTGTCGCTCATCGCATGCGGCACATTCACCACCCCCAAACAGATGCCGCAGTCAGAACGACTCGTATCACTCTATTGTGATTTGGTCGCCTGTTTAGACCAATACAAACCGGATAGTGCCGGCGTCGAAGAACTCTTCTTCGCCAAAAACGTCAGTACCGCGTTGACCGTCGGCCAAGCACGTGGGGTCGCACTGCTCGCTCTGGGGCAAGCAGGGGTTGACATCCACGAGTACAAGCCGATGTTCGTCAAACAGACCGTCTCCGGCTATGGCAAAGCCGACAAAGCACAGATGCAAGAAGTCGTCCGATTGACCCTGCGCATGCAGACCATCATCAAACCCGACGACGCGGCCGATGCCGTAGCTATTGCACTGTGTCACCTCTATAACGCACCGATGCTGCAGCGTATCAAAGACGCACGCACTACATAAAAGGAGTCACTCCCATGAAGCTATTAGTATTTGTTACTGAGGATGCGGTCGCTGATGCAGCGGTCGACGCCCTGGTCGAACAAGGCTTTCGCGTGACTCGGCTTGCTTCGAGCGGTGGATTTTTGCGCCGCGGCAACACCACTATTTTGGCCGGCGTCGAAGATACCTCGGTCACCAAAGCACAACAAACCGTTTCGGCCGTCGCCGAAGGGGCGTTGTGCATCGTCCTCGACCTCGAGCGCTACGAGCGCATGTAGCCCGTGAAGATCCTCTACGTCGCGAGCGGCATCCCAGTACCCGGCAATCTCGGCGGGTCGACCCATACCTATGAGGTCGCCCGCGGGCTTGCACAACGCGGCCACGAGGTCCATGTCGTCGCGGTCACCCGCGAAGGGCGCACGCAGCTCAAACACCTGTGGCGACCCGCGGTGCTCCAATGGGATGGTTTTACGATTCACCACATCGACATCCCCAAAATAGCCTCACTCATGACCGTATTGCCCATCCTCCGTTTGGCACGTGCACTGCAACCCGACGTCATCATCGAGCGCTATTACAACTTTGCCGGTGCGGGTATGATTGCAGCCCGGGTCTTGGGCATCCCAACACTCCTCGAAGTCAACGCACTCATCATCGACCCACCCAGCGAACGCAAACGCCGACTCGATGATCGCCTCGGTGGGCCTATGCGCCGCTGGGCAACCCGCCAATGTCGCTGGGCCGACGCAATCGTCACCCCGCTCCACACCACGGTCCCCGCAGTCATTGATAGGACGCGCATTCACGAACACCCCTGGGGTGCTGATGTGGACCGCTTTGTGCCTGCCGATCCACCGCACGACCCAACACTCCCCCCGACCATCATTTTCATTGGTTCGTTCCGGGCCTGGCATGGTGCCAGCCATGGGGTCGCCGCAGCCCGACGCGTCCTGGATGCGGGCGTTGCCTGCCGCTTTGTGTTTGTGGGCGCCGGTCCACAACTCGCCGAGGCCCAAGCACTGGCTGCGGGCTACCCCGATATCACATTCCGCGGTGCACTCCCCTATGCCGATATGCCGGCCGTCATCCAATCAGCCGATATCGGCATCGCGCCGTTCGACACCAGTGCGCACCCCGCTCTGCAAGCGGCCGGCTTTTATTGGTCCCCGCTCAAAATCCACGAATACATGGCCTGCGGCCTCGCCGTGATTACCAGTGCCATTACCCCCCTCGACCGCATCGTGCGGCACCAGTCCGAGGGACTGCTGGTACCCGAGGGCGACGTCACAGCCCTCGCCGATGCAATCACCACTCTCGTCGCAGACCCGGTTACCCGTGCACAGTATGGCGTTGCGGCGCGTGCCCGGGTCGTCGCCGACTACTCATGGCAACAGCACTGCGCTGACCTCGAAGCAATCTTGACCACGATACAGGCACAACACACCCGCTAGCCCGATATCCTTGACAGCGCCCCACCCACCGGCTACAATGCTGGTGTGGGCGGGAGTGGCGCAATGGTAGCGCATCTGCTTCCCAAGCAGAGGGTTGCGAGTTCGAATCTCGTCTCCCGCCCCATTTGAACTCGGCTCGTGCCGAGTTTTTTCTATATCAACGAGGTCACTATGATCGCACGAATCCACGGGACCATCGTTGCATCAACTGCCGATTCGGTCATCGTCGACACCCACGGCATCGGCTACGAAATCCATCTGCCCCGCACGTTGCTGGCCAGCCACGAAGTGAACGACGTGGTCACCTTTTATACCTCATTCATCGTCCGCGAAGACAGCCATACCCTGTATGGGTTCGCGTCGCTCGAACAGCGCAGTCTATTTGGACAACTCATCGGGGTGACCGGCATCGGTCCAAAGGTTGCACTCAGCCTGTTGTCGAGCCTGAGCGATAATGACCTGCGCGTCGCCGTCGCTAATGGTGATGTCACCCGCCTCAGCAAAGTCCCCGGCATCGGCAAAAAGACCGCCGAGCGTCTCATCCTCGAGATGAAGGGCAAACTCGATCTGCGCGGTATCGCTGCGACCCCAGCGTCGGCCCGAGACAGCGACGTCATCGACATCCTGCAAGGGCTCGGGTACAGCGCTGCCGAGGCCAATGCAGCGGTCTCGAGCATTGCTGCCGACGCCTCCGAAGCCCTCGACGACCGCATCCGCCTGGCCCTGCGCTACTTCGGTGGCGTCTAGACGAAAGGACTGCCCATGCGCCTCTTGTTATGGGACATCGACGGTACGCTCCTCTACTCTGGCGGTGTCGCTGGCGAAGCCATGCGGGCAGCCATGACCACCCTGTTTGGCCAACCCTCCAGCAACGATCGCCGTGAATACGCCGGCAAAACCGACCAACAAATCATCATCGAAACCAACCCACACCTCACCCCACAATACATCGCCGACCAACTCGACGCCTTCGCCGCCGCATACATGGCCGAACTCGAGGGACGTCGCGCCGAAATGGCCAGCCGCGGCCGTGTCCTGGCTGGTGTTCCCGCCGCCTTGGCCTACTACCAACAGCGCGCCGACGTACGCCAGTCTGTCCTGACCGGCAATATGCAGGCCGTCGCCGCCATGAAGCTCGAGCTGACCAACCTCAGCCCATACATCGACATGTCAGTCGGCGCATACGGCAGCGACCACGCCAAGCGGGTCGAACTGCCACGCTATGCCATCGACCGCATGCACGCACACACTCCGCATCGCATCACCGGCGCCGACATCGTCATCATCGGCGACACACCCAACGACATCGCCTGCGGCAAGGCCCATGGCGCCCGCACCGTCGCGGTAGCCACAGGCCCATTCAGTGTCGCCGATTTGGCAGCACATGCACCCGACGCAGTGCTGCCCGATTTGTCCGACCTCGCGGCGGTCATCGCCGCTATCGGCTAGTATCGCTGCCGGAGCAGTTCCCCCCACGCCGTCATGCCGGTGATGAGCTTCGACTCGGATTGCGCCGAGAAGTTCACCCGGGCGTGATGGTGTTCTTCGTTGAGTGGGAAGAACGTCGCGCCGGGTACATACGCCACCCGTGCCTGCGGCAACACCACGTCTCGCATGAACTGCGCCGTGTCGAATCCCGGTCTGAAGCTTACCCACGTAAACAGCCCGCCCTGCGGGATGGTATACGTCACGTCCGCTGGGAACGTCTCGCGGATGGTCTGCACCATCAGATCACGCTTGCGCCGGTATGCCGTCCGCAACCCGGCAATGTGCCCATCGAGGTCATAATCACGCATAAACAGCGTCACAATGGCCATGTTGAGGGTGCTGCATTGTGTGTCGGCCGCGAGCTTGAGCAGCGTCAGCTTATCGATCAGCGGTTTGGCCGCCACCGCCCAGCCCAACCGCAGCCCTGGGGCCAATATTTTCGAAAAACTGCCCAAATACAACACCCGTCCCTCGCTGTCGAGACTCCGCAACGTCGGCAGTGACTCGCCCTCGAAGCGGATTTCGCGGTATGGGGTGTCTTCGATAATCATCACATCAAAGCGATTGGCGAGCTCGATCAAGCGTTTGCGCCGCGGGAGGCTCATGGTCACGCCCATCGGATTATGAAAATCCGGGATCGTATAGATGAACTTCGCGCCAGGATGTTGGAGCAACGTCGACTCGAGGACGTCCATGTCCATACCGTCGTTGTCGATCGGCACGACTGCATACTGCGGTTCGTATGGATTAAATGCCAGTAATCCACCCAAAAACGTCGGATTTTCGGTAATTACGATATCGCCTTTGTCGAGAAAGAGCTTGGCAATCAGGTCCAGACCCTGTTGCCCGCCGTGCAAAATCAACACTTCGTCGGCATCGGTCGGCGTCCCTTGCCCACGCATCCGCCCCGCTACTAAGGCCCGCAGCTCGTTTGGCCCGTTCGAGACGCTGTATTGCAAGTTGACGGCGCCGTTTTCGACGATCGACGCAGTAGCAATCGCGACCAGTTCTTCGTAGGGGAACAGCGCCGCGTCGGGGTAGCCACCACCAAACGAAATCACATCCGGCGCAGCTCCCAGCGCCAACAATTCGCGGATAGCCGAGGGTTTCACCCGTTCCATACGCTGTGCAAATCGTGTTGCCACATGCATTCCTCTCGTCGTCAAGCTCCGACCCGCGGACTCACTCCCCCAGAACGCCAGCCTGGTCGGCTTTCGCCAACACCGCCGTGATGGTCTCGACCAGCTTGCGCGCCGAGGCGACGTCCAACTCGACCGCCACCCGCGCACCAGGCCCGAGTGACTCGTTCACGAAGTCGATATTCAGCGCATGGTCATACGGCGCCTCGAACGGATGGTCATACGACACATTCGCCTCGCGCAGGACAAACCAGCCGTTGCCCGCTTTGCCCGTGCCGGCAATGGTAATCTGAGTAGCAATCATCGTGCACATGTCTGTTCCTTTGGGTGATGCGAACGCACCGCTTACACGCGGACGTATTGATCCAAAAACGCCCAGATTTTCTTCCAACCATCCATGGTCTGTGTCTGCCGATAGGCCGGTCGATCATAGTAAAAAAATCCATGCCCGGCTTCTGCGTACATGTGGAAATCATACGTTTTGCCGTGCTGCTTCAGTGCCTGCTCCAAGACGGCCACCTGGGCCGGCGTCGGGCTGCTGTCTTCGGCACCAAAAATACCCAACACGGGGCATTCTAAGCCGGCCGTATAGTCCACCGGCGCCACTGGTTGATTGACCGTCAACTCGTGCGGCTCCATGGTCACCCGACCGCCCCAGCAGTCGATCACCGCTGCGAAACCCGGCGTCTGGGCAGCAGCCAAAAAGGCATGGCGTGCTCCGGAGCACGTGCCGAACACCGCCACCTTGCCGGTACAGTGCGGCAGCGCCTGTACAAACGCCAACATACCCGCGACGTCGCCCACCACCTGGTCATCGGGCACCCCGCCGGCAGCCCGTACCATGGCCGCGACATCCTCGGGGATCCCATGCCCGGCCCGGTGATACAAATTGGGCGAGACAGCGATGTAGCCGTGATGGGCGAACTTGCGCGTCACCTCGCGGTACCACTCATCCCAACCGGGCATATGATGGATGACGATAATCGCCGGGAACGGCCCTGGCCCCATTGGTCGCGCTACATATGCGCCGATCAATTCACCATTGTGCCCGGGGACGAGCGTCGTCTCGGCAATCATGCCTTCGTATTGATTCGTCGCGTAGTGCATCGTCTTGCTCCTGCAGGCTGATTAATGCCCATCGACGTCTGAATCGACCCGTTCTTCGGCACCGGTGTCGAGTGCCGAAATAGCAGCGACTTCGGTAGCAGAGAGCGCAAAATCGAAGATGTCGATGTTCTCGGCAATACGCTGTTTGTTTGCTGACTTGGGGATGGGCACCAAGCCGAGTTCGATGTTCCAACGCAACACAATCTGCGCTGGGGTTTTGCCGTGGTGTGCGGCAATACGTGCCAGTACCGGATCCTTGAGCAGATCACTCCCCTGCCCCAGTGGACTCCACGAGACCGTCACAATCCCATGCGCGTTATCGTATGCCACATGGTCGGTACGCGTGATGCGTGGGCTAAGCTGTATCTGGTTGGTGGCAGGTACGATCGATGTTTGTGCCCGCAGGTTGTCCAGATGCGCGGGTTTGAAGTTCGACACGCCGATCGAACGGACTTTGCCGCTCGCCTGTAAGCGCTCAAAGGTTTGCCACGTCGACACATACTGATTGCGCGCCGGCATTGGCCAGTGGATCAACAACAAATCGACGTATTCCATCCCCAATTGACGCAGACATGCGTCGAGGCCGGCCACAGCCTTATCCTCACCCTGGAACTCGCCGTCCAACTTGCTGGTGATAAACAGCTCTTCTCGGGCGATTCCGCTGTCGCGGATCCCTTGGCCGACGCCGATTTGATTGCCGTAGCGAAACGCCGTATCGATGTGTCGATACCCCGCCTCGATGGCGGTCACCATCACCGCCGGTGCGTCATGGTCTTTCAGCGGCCAGGTCCCCAAACCAATCTGCGGAATCTTCCGGCCATCGTTCATCTGCACCGATGGAATCGTCATCGCGCCCTCCTGTGGATATGCTGTTCACCTCTGATGGACATTGCTATTCTACGCTATACCCAAACCTTCACATCTGAAAGACAATACATGATTAAATTTATAATGTATGTTTGTTATAATACAGATACTTCGGGTTATCGTGTGGGAACTCCTCACCGTCCCGTGATCAGGAGGTCGTATGAAGACGACGTATGCACAACTCCCGGTATTAGATCTCGGCCGCCTCGAATCGAATCCTGCCGAGCGCGACGCGTTCATCGCGGAACTC
Source organism: Chloroflexota bacterium (assembly GCA_003670675.1). Lineage (GTDB taxonomy): Bacteria > Chloroflexota > Chloroflexia > Chloroflexales > Roseiflexaceae > UBA965. The sequence goes on along the minus strand of QWQY01000001.1, from coordinate 18,420 downwards.
CGCAAAACCGCCTACGACTTAGGCTTTTTCTATGTCACCGGGCATGGTATCGATCAAGCGCTCATCGACGATACACTCGCCGTTGCAAAGCAGTTTTTTGCGTTGCCCGAAGCCGACAAAATGGCCATCGAGATGGTCAATTCGCCGCACTTCCGTGGCTACAACCGTCAAGGCAACGAATTCACCCGCGGCCAACGTGACTGGCGCGAGCAGGTCGACATCGGCGCCGAGCGTGAAGCGCTCGCGACGGTCCCGGCAGACCAACCCTGGATGCGCCTACGCGGGCCCAACCAATGGCCAGCCAATCTGCCCAATTACAAAGAGACAATCCTGCGCTACCAAGCAGCAGCAGCCAATTTGGCCATCCGTCTCATCAAGACCTTCGCAATTGCATTGGGCCAGCCCGAAAACATCTTCGAGGCCATCTACACGCCCGATTCGCACTATCTGCTCAAGATTATTCGTTACCCCGGCCGTGACGCCACCGAGAGTGATCAGGGCGTCGGCGCCCACAAAGACGGCGGATTCGTCACCGTACTGCTCCAGGATGTCCAAAAAGGCCTCGAGGTCGAACACGACGGCGGCTGGATCAGCGCACCGCCCATCCCCGGGACCTTTGTCATTAATGTCGGCGAAATCCTCGAGATGGCGTCGAGTGGCTTTTTGCTCGCCAACGTCCATCGCGTGGTGACGCCCCCTGCCGGCGAAAATCGCCTGTCCGTCGCGTTCTTCTTCAATGCGCAGCTCAATGCCACTGTACCGGTGTTGAAGCTACCCGCTGAACTCGCCGCTCAATCACGTGGCGCAACAGCCGACCCACTCAACCCGTTGTTCCGCGAAAACGGCAAGAATCAGCTCAAATCCCGCTTGCGCTCGCACCCGGATGTCGCCCAGCGCCACCACGCAGATCTCCTCGGCAACACGGAGTACGCGCCGAAGAAATAAATGCGAAGCGTCCAGACGGGCACACAGCTGTGTGACCGTCTGGACGCAGAAGAAAAACCTACATCCGGCGGCGTGGGCGATCGCCGTCACGTGGCGGACCACGGAACCCACCGCGGTCGCCGTCGCGTGGTGCGCGCTCGGGACGTGGTGCGTTCTTGACATCGTCTGGCGACATGCCGGTCAGCACAGCTTTGCGTGACAGACTGACCTTGCCACCAGCGTCGACGTCGATGACCATGACGTTGATTTCGTCGCCGATGTTGACGACATCTTCGACCACATTGACCCGACCGACGTCCAGCTCCGAAATATGGACCATGCCGTCTTTGCCGGGGATGAGGTTCACAAACGCGCCGAACGGCTTGATGCTGACGACCTTGCCCAAGAAGATTTCGCCGATTTTGATTTCACGCGTGAGCGCTTCGATCATCCCGACGGCCTTCTTGGACGCTTCGCCATCGGCAGTGGTCACAAACACGCGACCGTCGTCCTCGACGTCCACTGTCGCGCCGGTGCTCTCGATGATGCCACGGATGGTCTTGCCACCGGGGCCGATGAGCGCGCCGATTTTGTCGACAGGGATCTGCAAGGTGATGATGCGTGGTGCCGTAACCGACATTTCGGCGCGGGCCGTGGTGATGGCGGCGCTCATCTTATCGAGGATGAACAAGCGGCCGCGGCGGGCTTGCTCGAACGCGATTTTCATGATTTCGTAGGTGATGCCGGTGGTTTTGATGTCCATCTGCAGACCGGTGATGCCCTCGGTCGTACCAGCGACTTTGAAGTCCATGTCGCCGAGGTGGTCTTCGATGCCCTGGATGTCGGTCAAAACGCGGAACTTGCCGTGCTCGCCGGTGACCAGACCCATGGCCACACCCGCGACCGGGCGCTTGATGGGCACGCCAGCGTCCATCAACGACATGCTCGATCCACAGACCGAACCCATCGACGACGAGCCATTGGACGACAACACTTCAGATACCAGACGCATCGTGTAGGGGAACTCGTCCTTGGTCGGCAACACTGCGACCAATGATCGCTCGGCCAACGCACCATGTCCGATATCGCGGCGGCGTGGAGCGCCCAAGCGCTTGACTTCGCCGGTCGAGAATGGTGGGAAGTTGTAGTGGTGAATGTAGCGCTTGCTCGTCTCGATACCCAAATCGTCGAGGCGCTGCTCTTCGGCAGGTGAACCGAGCGTCGTGATGGTCAACACTTGGGTCTGGCCACGCGTAAACAAGCCCGAGCCATGGACGCGGGGGATGACACCGACGTCGACGCTGATGGGCCGGATTTCTTCGGGGGTACGGCCGTCGACACGCAAGCCCGAATCGAGCAGTGCGTTGCGGACTTCGTCGTACATGATGTTTTCGAAGGCGACGTCGATGGCCTTTTTGCGGGCTGCGACTTCTTCTTCGGGCTCGTCAGCGGTGAAATGTGCAATCACGGCTACATGGAGCGCATCGGTCTGATCTTGGCGGGCGGTCTTGTCGCTGTTGTGCAACGCATCGTGGAAGCGCGTACCCATCCACTGGCGCATAGCTTGTTCGAGCGATTTGTCCTGTGGTGCCGGGGTGAACGCCTGCTTGGCCTTGCCGCACAATGCAATCAGCTTCTCTTGCAGGGCACAGATTTCTTTGGCGACGCGGTGTCCTTCGATGACGCCATTGAGCATCTGCTCTTCGGTCAACTCGAATGCACCGGCTTCGACCATCAAGACGGCTTCTTTGGTGCCGGCGACGACCAGGTCGAGGCGGCTCTCTTGCATGGCACTCATCGTCGGATTAACGACCAACGCACCATCCAGGTAGCCGACGGTGACTGCACCGACCGGACCCGAAAACGGAATGCCCGAGATCGCCAAGGCTGCCGAGGCGGCGATAATCGAACACGGACCAGGATCGTTGACCATGTCAATCGAAAAGGTCGTGACGATGATTTGGACTTCGTTGAAGTAGCCTTCGGGGAAGAGCGGGCGCAACGGTCGGTCGGTCAAACGCGACGTCAGAATCGCCGTGGTCGTGGCACGACCTTCGCGCTTGAAGAAGCTACCGGGGATTTTGCCGGCTGCGTACATTTTTTCTTCGTAATCGACGGTCAATGGGAAGAAGTCGATTCCCTCGCGGGCGGATTTGGCGGCCACCACGGTGGCCAGCAGGACGGTGTCCCCGTAGCGGATGGTGACTGCACCATCGGCTTGCTCGGCGAACCGACCCGATTCGAGGGTCATGGTCCGACCGGCGATTTCAGCGCTGACGCTGAATACTTTGCGTTCTGTCATGGGCTCCTTCTTCTCTGCCACCGTGTGTGGCAGTTGCCATGTGTTAGGTACTGGAGGTTGCCGTCCGCACTGCGAACCCCATCCTCCAATCCCTAACCACCTGGTCTTTGCTGCATACTGACGGACTTTATAGATAAAGCTGCGGGATGTAGGTTGTACATGCCCGCAGCCACATCATCACACGAATGTTGTACACGCAGACGGCGATTACCGGCGCAAGCCCAAGCGCTCGATGGTGCTGCGGTAGCTGGCGTTGTTGGTGCGGCTCAGGTAAGCCAGCAACCGACGACGACGACCGACCAACTTCAGCAACCCACGGCGGGTGGCGTGGTCGTGCTTGTTCTCGCGCAAGTGGTCGACGATCTGGTTGATGCGCTCGGTCAATAAGGCAATCTGGACTTCAGACGAACCGGTGTCGGTTGCATGTGTCTGAAACTTGCCAATGACGGTGTCTTTTTCGCTACGTTCCAATGCCATGGTGCGGTACTCCCTCATAATCGCGCACAGACTGGAGCGGTCTGTACGTTCGATGCGACGCAGTCTGAACGACTGCCGATAGACAGTATAGCACAAGAATGCGCCGCGTGAATTCTTGACGTGCTGAACAGTTGTGAGTAGAATGATGTTTGTGCATGAATCGCATCAGCAAATTCCATACGTGGCATTGGCCACGCGATTAAGCGCAGCGCTCAGCTTCGTACCGGGCATTCGACCAGCGATGCCACCATACAATGCACCCGCAGGCGCAATCCTCGGGCATGGGGTAGCAATCGTGGCACACGACAGCACGCTCGACGTGCACTGTTATGTGCTGGTTGATCCACGGACCGATGCGAGTGTGGTGACGCAGTCGATGCAAATCAAGACGTTGGTTGCAACCCTTATCCAACGGGTCGACCCACGCGATGTAACCGTTTTCGTCATCGTCTGTGACGTACAAACCCAAGGAACGCATGCCTAGCCAAGCACGGCTCAAGCCACGCACACAAGCAGTGCGCATACTGTACGAACTCAGTCAAACCGATCATCCCATCGATGCCGTGTTAGACCGTCACCTTTCGCAACCCATCCTCAACGACGTGGATGACGACGGCGATCCGCTTCCCATTCGTGCCACCCAGCGGGTTTTCATCCGGACCATCGTGAGCGCCGCCCTCGAACACCGGCACGCACTCGACACCCTTATCCGCGAACTTGCTCCGACGATTTCACTCGACGATATGCCGGTCCTGCAACGTGCAGTGCTCCATATCGCCATCGCTGAGCTCCGCTACAGCGAACAAAAAGGTGAAACTCCGGTGATTATCAACGCCGCTGTCGAAATCGCACGGGCCTACGTCGGTGATTCGTCTGCACGCTTGGTCAACGGCATATTGGGCACCGTAGCTGCGCGCTACAGTGCAACACCCCCGACACGGTAGCCAACAGGTCTGACCTGTGGTGATATACATCGAACACAACACGTGTATGTAGAGGTTGCGAAAGGAGCACATCAATGCCGTCAGCAGAGATGGAATCACGTCTGAAGAAAATTGTCGCAGACCGCTTGGGCTGCGAAGAATCAGCAATTGTCCCGTCCGCCCGCTTCGCCGAAGAACTCAAGGCTGATTCACTCGACCTGGTCGAGTTGATTATGGCCCTCGAAGAAGAGTTCGGCGTTGACATTCCCGACGAAGCCGCCGAAAAAATCCTCACGGTCGGCGACGCCATGGCCTACATCGACGCAAACGGCAAGTAGTTCTCTGCGTCCGGTACCCCCACTGTGCAGACAGTGGGGGTTTTTCGTGTACTGCACATCCATCGACTGTGGTGCGGAGTGTTGTACAATTCAGGTATAGACTGCGTACGCTGGCGAAAGTAGGCCCTATGAATTTCCTCGGGATCGGCCCCGGTGAATTTTTCTTTGTCATTATCATCGCGCTCATCGTCCTTGGCCCCGAACGCCTGCCCGCCTTTGCGCGGAGCCTCGTGTCGTCGATTATCCGCTTGCGCAACTGGTTGAATGCTTCACCGGATGCCAAGGTGCTGCTCCAAATTCAGTCCGAGCTCCAAACCGAAATCAACGAAATCCGTTCGACACTGCGTGAAGTCACCAACAGTGTACGCAGCGACCTCAACGATACAACCAAAACCCTTTCATTGACCACGTCATCACTCAACGCTGCAATCACCGACGCCGCCCAAACCTCGAATACCACCCTCAAGGATGCGGTCAACACGCCATACACACCTGCTGCAGACGAGGAACGGACCATCGGCAAGCCGAGCGATCCCGACACCGTCCAAACAGACACCCCGGCTCCTGCGACGGTTGCTGACGACCAGCGCATCCCCGCCACGGTCGCACGCACGAGCAAGCCCAACTGGATGAACCCACAGGCACCTGCGTCGAGTCAACCAGACCCAGTTCCTCCCGCCGATGCCCCTGCTGGTGCGGCGGCCAGTGCTTCCCAACAAGCAGAACCAGTACTCCCAGTAGTCACCCAACCGATTCCCGATAGCGCAATCTACGCAGAAATCCGCAACCTCAAGGCCGAAATAAGCCGACTCAAAGAGGCGCAGACGACCCCTCCAGCTGCAGACACGGTCACACGGCTCCACGCCGAGATCGAGCAGCTTACCCGCGAGATGAAAGAACTGCGGAGCAGCGTGGCAGCCACACCCGCACAATCCGTCACATCTGATACGATTATGTTCTTGCGCATCGAAATCGGTCAATTGACCAACCGCATCGATGATCTTCAACGCCACGTACAAAACACCAACGGGGAGTCGAACCCATGAGCAGTGCGAATTTGATTGTTCTCGCATCGATTCTCGCCGGTATGATCCTGTTTCCGCTCCTGGTGCTCGGGCTGGTACGCTGGCTGATACCCGCCGAAGAGCCCGTCGAAGACATGGTCGAAATCAGTACCGAGACTGCGCCATCCACATTGGGCGACTTTTGGGATGGACTCAAACCGCATTTGCTCGAACTGCGCGATCGCCTGGTGAAAGCCTGTATCGCCATCGGTATTGGTGCCAGCTTTGGATTCTACCTCGTCAACAATCCCGTATTTTTTGGCGTCACACTGCCGGACTTCATGGTGCAACAATTGGCACCCGCAGGCACCGTGCTCAAAGCAGTGATGGTCGGCGAAATTTTTCTGCGCTACATGAACATCGCCTTGACGGTGGGCATTATTATCGCCATGCCGATGATCATTTATCAGCTGGTGGCGTTCTTTTCCCCTGGATTGCTGAACAGCGAAAAGCGCATCGTCTACACCGCATTGCCGATTGTGACCGAATTGTTCCTGGCCGGGATTGTGTTCGGCTGGTTTATCACCATTCCCGCAGCTCTTGGCTTCTTGCTCGGATACGGAAACACCGCCACCATCCAAACCGAACCCACTGCCGATAGCTTTTTTGACACGGTTTCGACCCTGTTGCTCTGGAACGGCATCATCTTTGAGTTGCCCGCCATCATGTACCTGCTGGCCCGGCTCAATATCGTATCGACCAAGATGCTCACGTCGACGCGGCGCTACGCCATCGTCATCATTACCATCATCGCGGCGTTGATTACCCCCACCGGTGACCCGTACAACTTGATGCTCCTGGCACTGCCCATGTACCTGCTGTACGAATTGGGTATCTTGCTGACGCGGTTGGTGCCGCGCCCCAGCACTGTCTGAGCGCACCACCGCGTTGCAGCGGTTGATCAATCGCGCGTTCTGATCAATAATTGACCTCGCTGGCATCCTGCCGGGCGAGGTCTCTGCTGTATGTCGCTCCGTCCACTCCACCTCAAACCGTTCCTCAAATGGGCAGGCGGCAAACGCGGCAGTCACCATCCACCGTCGCGCCAGTACGGTCGAGCACTGGTTGCGCTGGTTGGTCGATGCCATTGATGTCTGGGATAAATGAAATGCGCTCAGGGGGTCAGCGGGACGAGCCACGAGGCATCGCCAAACGGGGTGTTTTGGAGGGTCACAATCAGCGACGTCGCACTGGGGTGGATCGCCTGGAGCACCACCACGGTACCCGTGACCGTCTGATTGGGCAGGGCAAGGAGCGTCGCGGGGGTCGACCGTACTTCACTGAGTTCGTAGCGTGTGCCCAACGAATCACGGATGGTCACGTGCTCGTTGTCGAGCGGGATGCGCACATCCAAATCCGCCGCGGTATGCAGAATCGTCAGTGACAAGCGTATCTGGCCACCGCACGTGTCTACTGATGTCAACGTCAACAACGCATCTGCCACTGCGCCGACTGCCACACTCTGCCAACTGCCGTCGGCAGTACGTACCCGCGCGATGGTTTGCGCCGGCAACCAGGTACAGCGGAGCTCGCGATTCGGGACCGTACCACCGGCAGCCACATCGACCGTCGGGGTTGCCTCCATCGCCGGCAACGTCACCAAGCGCGTCCCAACCGTGTTGATGACATACAAAACTGCTAACACAATCAGCAGAATACTCACCGCGATGAGCGCTTGGCCGGTCCAGGTGGACAACAGTTGCGTCACAACGGCCGGCATCCCCCGGGTGCGCGGTGGTTGTTGGGGCGCATCGGGGAGCACCAGCTGTTCGATTTCTTCCCAGCGTGTGCAATTGAGCAACTGCGGGATGCGCACCAGTTCGGTATCGCTCCACGACATGTCGGGCGAGCGCTCCGTAAAGACATACAAAGCCAGCGCATCGAAGCCGAGGACATGCACCTTCCAATCAGTATCGATCTGTGATTCGGGGTGCAGATATGGTGCAATGGCGACCAGCCGCCGCATCGAACGGACATCGATGTGACGGTTCCCGGCGATTTCGTTGCGGTGTTCATCCAAGAAGTTCGAAAACGAGTAGTAGTAGGTCAACACCTGGTTGTAGGGATTTTTGCGGCCCGGGTTGATGCGTTTGCGGTCTTTGTTCGCACTTTCGACAAACCACGGCCCGTTGACATCCCCGATTACCTTGCCATCACAGTACTTGAGCTCGATCACAAAGATGCCATCGTGCTTGAGCACCACGACGTCGAGGGTGCGCCCGCCCACCGAGAAATTCGCCAAAATAATGTACAGGCCGTCCAGACGCGCAAACGCCCCTGCCAGCTGCGTCAGTGCGCGCCGCTCGTTGGGATTCTCTGGTTTTTCGCCGATCCAGACCTGTACTGCCATGCGCCTTCTCTAGCGTTTTTTGGAGGGACCACGCCGGGTGGCCGCAGCGGGTTGAGGCGTAATGGCGAATTCTTCTTCGAGTGCCATCGTCCGTCGGATATCGAGGATCTGGTCACGCAGGGCTGCGGCTTTCTCGAACTCGAGGTCGGCCGATGCTTTTTTCATCTGCTTCTCGAGCTCTTTGATCAGCTTGGCCATTGCCTCGCGCGTTGCTGGCATATCGACCCGTTTGAAGTCGGCCGGACCTGCGGTATACACGCCTTGGTCTTCGGCAGCCTTGCGCAGGCGGTCGCTCAAATCACGCACACCCTTGATGATGCCCATCGGTGTGATGTTGTGCTCAGTATTGTGGGCGACCTGAATCGCCCGACGACGATTCGTCTCGTTGATAGCCGCCGTCATCGAGGCCGTCATATTGTCGGCGTACATCAGCACCGTACCCTCGACGTGGCGGGCAGCACGCCCGATGATCTGGATGAGCGACGACGCCGAGCGCAGATAACCCTCTTTGTCGGCGTCCAAAATCGCCACCAGCGATACCTCGGGCAGGTCCAACCCTTCGCGCAACAGATTAATACCCACGACCACGTCATAGACACCGAGGCGCAGATCGCGCAGGATTTCGACGCGTTCGATGACGTCGATATCGGCGTGCAAATACTGCGTGCGGATGCCCGATTCGCGCAGATAATCGGCCAGATCCTCGGCCATGCGCTTGGTCAGGGTCGTCACCAATGCACGATGGCCTTTGGTTACGCGAGCCCGGACTTCGCCAATCAAATCATCCACCTGACCACGGGTGGGGCGGATGGTGATGACCGGATCGATGAGTCCCGTGGGACGAATAATTTGCTCGACAATCTGACCAGACACCTGGTGTTCGTACGGTCCTGGTGTGGCAGAGACAAAAATCGTTTGGCGGATGTGTTGCTCGAACTCGTCGATGCGCAACGGGCGATTGTCGAGCGCCGACGGAAGTCTGAAGCCATAGTCGACCAGTGTCGTTTTGCGCGAGCGGTCGCCGGCGTACATGCCGCGCACCTGCGGCAACGCGATGTGCGATTCGTCGATGAACAAAATGAAGTCGTCCGGGAAGTAGTCGATGAGCGTCCACGGCGTCTGTCCCTCGGCACGTCGGTCCATGTGGCGCGAATAGTTTTCGATGCCCGAGCAGTAGCCCATCTCGCTCATCATTTCGATGTCGTACATGGTGCGCTGCTTGAGTCGTTGCGCTTCGAGGTTTTTGCCCTGACCCTCGAGGTTGGCCAATTGCACCGCAAGCTCGTCTTGGATGTCGCCGATAGCGAGTTGCAGCTTCTCGGTTGTCGTCACAAAGTGCTTGGCCGGGAAGATGTCGACGGTTGGTACGGTCTTGTAGACTTCGCCGGTCAACGGGTCGAACTCGCTGATGCGTTCGACCTCGTCGCCCCACAGCTCGATGCGGATGGCGGTCTCGGCATTGGCGGGCATGATGTCGAGCGTGTCGCCACGCACCCGGAACGTGCCGCGGTGGAAGTCGATGTCGTTGCGTTGGAACTGCAGATCCAACAATTGGCGCAACAATTTGTCGCGATTGCGCACTTCGCCGACGCTGACGGGGAGCATGACCTGGCCGTAGTCGACGGGGCTGCCCAAACCAAAGATGCACGATACCGACGCCACAATCAACACGTCGCGGCGGGTCAGCAGGGCTTGGGTGGCGGCGTGGCGCAGACGATCGATTTCTTCGTTGATCGAGGCTTCTTTTTCGATGTACAAATCTTTGCTGGGCACATACGCCTCAGGGGTATACGAGTCGTAGTACGAGATGAACATCTCGACCGCAGCATCGGGGAGCAAATCGCGGAACTCTGCATACAGCTGCGTCACCAGGGTTTTGTTGTGGGCCAGCACCAGCGTGGGCCGCTGGAGCTCGCCGAAAACCCAGCTCATGACGGCGGTTTTGCCCGTACCCGTGGCACCCAACAGCGTCTGATAGCGCAACCCGTCGCGCACACCGCGCACCAGTTGCTCGATGGCCTTGGGTTGGTCGCCGGTGGGTTTGTAGGGGGCGTTGACCGTGAATGCCATGCAGTGCTCCTCGTATACCGTTCTATTATAGCGACACCAGCCCGCCGCTGAGGATGCGGGTCCGGATGAGAAAAGGGTTCACCACAGGCGCAGTTGATCTGCCACGGGGCGCAGTGACGCGATGCGCGCCTGCCGCATGGTGTGCCCGGTACCGAAAAATACGCCATCGAAGAGCACAAAATCGACCACGCGCCGGCTGGCTGCGCCCAGAATTGCGATGTGCGCTGGCTCGCGGAGCCGCCCCAACGTCCGCATGCGCATCAGGCGTTTGACGCCCAATGGCCCCACCCCAGGGATGCGCAACAGCTGTTCGGGGGCGGCCGTGTTGATTTCGATGGGGAAGTACTCTGGATGACGGAGCGCCCAGTCGAGCTTGGGGTCGTTATACAACGACAACAACGGCTGATCGGTACCGACGATTTCGTCACTGGCGAACCCGTAGTGACGGAGCAACCAATCGGCCTGCGTCAGACGCAACCCACGAACCGCTGGCGTGGCCCGTTGCTCGGCCATAGGCGTGCCCGCGATGGGTTGGAACGGTGCATAGTAGACCCGGCGCACCGCTAGTTCACGATGGAGCCACGCGGTGGCGTCCAACAACGCTTTGTCGTCTTCGCCGGCAGCACCCACCACAAACTGTGTGGCTATGCCCGCTTTGAGAAAGCCTGCTTGCTGGAAGTCGCGCATCCAGGCGAGACGGGCAATCACGTCGCGGTGCCAATCACGGCTCGGGTCGATGGCCGCCTGGTGGGCTGCGCTAGGCACCTCAATGTTGAGGCTCAGCCGATCCGACACGCGCGCAGCCGCTTCGATCAACGCGTGCGACACCCCGGGCGGTAGCTTGAGGTGCAGGTAGCCGGCATACGAATGGGTGGTGCGGAGCAACACCGCGCTGTCGACCAAGCCCGTGGCAGCCTGTTCGGCCGAATCGGCCACCGCCGTCGACAGCAACAATCCGGCGTCGTGGCGACGCAACTGCGGCATGACTGCTTTGGCGACCTCGTCGGCCGTGAGCGTCGCACGGGGCACGTCGCGGCCGCTCTGCAACGGGCAATACGGGCACGAATGCACACATTCGGCGCTCATCAGGAGGCGTACGACGGGGCGAGGTTTGCCTTTGGCGTCGGCCTCGGTGCCGAGTGGGGCGTTGGACCAACTGGCTTTTTTGGACTGATAGCGGCGGCCAGCCACGGAATGCGTGTCGCATGCTTCGTAGCCAGCCGCAGGTGCAAGGATGTCCAGTTTCCGTTCGAGGTCCATGGATAGTCAGATTATTCTTTGGGCTTGTTGTCGGGCAGCGTGTCGATATTGAGCGGGCCGGTCTGATTGACTTTGTCGAGCATGGCGTCTTCGATGCGGACGGTCTCGGGCGCGGCGCTTTCGTCAAACAATGCCTTGGGTGCGACCACAGCGAGCTCTTCGGTTGCATCGCTGGTGCCGTCAACGGCCTCTTCGATGTGGCGGGCGTGGTTGATCCACAACCCAATCACCCCACCGACGATCAGCACGATGCTGGCGATTTGGGCGACACGCAGTGACTCATCACAGCCGCCACCGATAAGGTCGGTACACAGGCTGTCGACGCGCAGGCCTTCGATCCAGAGGCGGCCGGTACCGTAGATGATGGCATAGAAGAGCACCATGTCACCACGGCGCAGAATGTCGCGGTAGCGTCGTTCGATGAGGACGAGCAATCCCACGCCGAGCAGGTTCCACAATGATTCGTACAAGAACGTCGGGTGAAAAAGCGTGCTGGCAGGATATTTGTCGAGGTCGTTGTAGGGTGCGAGCCGGTTGGGGGCGTCAATGACCACACCAAAGCCCAGATTCGACGGCTGGCCATAGGCTTCTTGGTTGAAGAAGTTGCCCCAGCGGCCGATCGCCTGCGCCAACAAAAACGTCGGCATGACGATGTCGAGCCATTCGATCATATTGAGGTTGTGGCGTTTGGTGTAGATGAACGCTGCCAGTGCTGTGCCGATGAGGGCACCGTGGATGGCCAGGCCACCCGTGGCCGGGTTGAGGATCATCAGCCAGCTCTGATTGGCGAAGCGCGGCCATTCGAAGATGACATAGTAGATGCGCGCAAAGGCGATGCCCATGATCATCCCAAAGACAACCATGTTCCACATATGTTCGGGGTCATGGCCGCGCTTTGCGGCGCGGTTGGCAGCCCACTGACCAGCAATCATAGCGCCGCCGACAATGAGCACGCCGTACCAGCGCAACGCGACTTCGAACGAGCCCAGCATAAACTGAATCAAAAATGGATCGTCGGGTGGGTAAATCTGCATAATGGCCCTCAGCTAGTGACTATTACCACCATTTTACTGCAAACCAACGCGATGCGCCTTGCACTCACCAACTGCTCATACGACCGCCAGCAAACGGTGGGTGGTACAATATCCGCGGGTCTACCGCACAGACGAGGTCACTATGCTCATTGCCATCGACATCGGCAATACCAATATCAAAATCGGCATCTTCGACGGTGCCACCATCGTTGCGCATTGGCGTATCTTGACCGAGCGCGGCAAACTCGCCGACGAGTATGCGGTGCTGTTGCACAATCTGCTCGCGCTCGCCGGTATCGATCGGCGCGACATCAACGGCTGTGTGATGTCGTGCGTCGTGCCACCGTTGACGACCCAGTTCAAGCAAGTCTGCGAAAACTACCTCGGCATTGCACCATTGATGGTTGGCCCGCGCGTGCCGTCGGGCTTGCGCTTCGATGTCGAATCCCCCGACGAAATGGGGTCGGATCGCATCGCCAACTCCCTCGCCGCCACACGCATGTACGGCACACCGGTGATTGCCATCGCCTTCGGCACGGCAACGACCTTTGATGTCGTGGTGGATGATGTCTACATCGGCGGCTGTATTGCGCCGGGGCTGGGAATCTCGTCCGACGCGTTGTTTTCGCTGGCTGCCCGGCTGTACCAGGTCGAACTGGTGCGTCCGCCGGCGGTGATTGCGCGCAACACCATGCACCACATGCAGGCCGGGGTCATCATTGGCTACACCGGCTTGGTCGAGGGTATCGTCAGCCGCATGCACGCCGAGCTGGGGCAGACCTGCCCGGTGGTGGTCACCGGCGGGTTGGCCGATGTCATCGCCAAAGAGACACCCGTCATCACGGCGGTCGAACCCAATCTGACACTCAACGGCCTGCGCATGATCTATTTGCACAACCGCCCCGACCACGGCGCATAACTGCGCGAGAGGACCTGCCGTGTCTGTATTGCCCCCACCTGCCGACAAAGCCCGCTTCGTGGCGGCCATGTTCGACCGAATCGCCGGCGGCTACGACCGCATGAACAAGCTGATGACCTTCGGCCTCGACGACTGGTGGCGGCGCATCACCGTGCGCGCGCTGGCACCTGCGGCCGATGCCCAGATGCTCGACATCGGCAGCGGCACTGGGCCGTTCATCCCATTGCTGTTGGCCAGCGCACCACAGGGCTACGTCGTGGGGACGGACTTTACCTTGGCCATGATGCAGGCCGGCCAGGCGCGCCTGACGGAACAGTCGGCGTTTGTCTGTGGCGACGCCATGCAGCTCCCGTTCGCCGATTCGACATTTGACATCATCACGGCAGGCTTTGTGATCCGCAATGTCGTCGACATCGATACCACCTTCCGCGAGCTCTATCGCATCACCAAGCCCGGCGGCAAACTGGCCATCCTCGAGGTGGCCCGGCCACGGCTAGCACTGGTACGCTGGGGGCATCGACTCTACTTCGAACGCATCATGCCAGCGCTGGCGGGGGCGTTGGGGGCCGACCCGGTCGCCTATCGCTATCTGCCCGAGTCGTCACGCTTGTTCCCTGACCCACCGGTGCTGGCCGACATGCTCCGGGCAGCAGGCTGGCAACAGGTCACGTATCGCTTGTTGCCGCCCAATGCGGTGGCGTTGCATGTGGCGGTGAAGGAATCGGGAGACGGGCACGCAGAGACGCTGAGAGGTAGAGAACGCGTAGATTTTAAAATCGTTTGATCAGGTTGGTGGTATGCGCTATTGGGCGCGGCTTTTTTTGATACATCTACGGGCGAGGTATACCTCGCCCTTGCCTGCATTCGTAAGTTCATTCCGGCATCGCAATACCCGTTGACCCTGAACAGTGAATCTCCGCCATTCCCATGGACACAGGTCCATGGGAATGCGGGCGAAGTCGTCATGCCCCGCGCAGCGGGTATCGCGCTTGCTTGATGGATGACAGATCTTTGCCTTATTGGGCGGGGCTTTTAGCAAAAAGCCCCGTTTTTCATTCAGCAGACGTCTGGCTTTGCAGCCATGAATAGAGTCGTTCGTATGTCATGGAGCCAGTAGAGTATAGCTCATCAAGAAAAATCCAGGTTTCGTCTGCATCCGCACGGAGCGAAAGCCCATTTAAGTCTAGAAAGGTATATGTCGCTGCGAATGCGACGCGTTTGTTTCCATCAATAAACGGGTGGTTTTGTGACAAGCTATGCCAAAGTGCGGCTGCTTCGCCGCACACGTCGGGGTAGTATCCGGTCCGCGGCCGAAACACCGCTGCTTCGAGTAATTCGCGAGATCGAAGACCATGTGAACCCCCATACCGATTGATGAGGTCTTCGTGCATAAAGAGCACGTCGTCGACGGTAAGAAATTCCGACATTATTTCGAAAGACGCTCGTACAACGTCGCATATCTCTGATGGCTTTTGGAGTACGCTGCAACCACGCTGGCCGTGCGAGAAACGTCGATGTTCGATCCTGCGACAGCTTCCAGCACGTCGGCGATGAATTGCTCCATCGATTGACCTTGCATTGATGCTAGGTGCCGGAGTGTATCAGCGGTTGCAGCAGGAATTTCGGCCTCGATGCGCTCGTGATGTTGTGTCATTTTTCACCTCCGAAATCACTATACCATACGACCTGTAGCGCAAAGAATAGGAATATGCAGTGCACTGAGTTACGTTATATTCTCATCAACAATACGTTCGATTGGGGAATTTTGATATCTCCGGGAGAGGTCGTCGGATGTCTACGGGCGAGGGTGCGGGTTCAACGGGCGAGGTCGTCATACCCCGCGCAGCGGGGTATCGCCCTTGCCCCACTCTGTGCTACCATATTCCCATCAATACAGCAATATGGGTGTATGCATGAAGACAACTATCGACCTCCCCGATGACCTGCTCAGAGCCGTCAAAATCCGTGCCGCGCAACAAGGCCGGACCCTCCGTGAGCTGGTGAGCGAGTACATCGCCTCCGGGCTGGCGACTCCACCGGGGCAGGAACAGCCACAAAGAAACGCAGTTGCCTTCCCGGTCATCCCCACAGCTGCCGATGCACCGCTTGCCACGATGACCCGTGCGCAGATTGTGGCGTTCGAACACGAGGCACTGACGGAGGACGACGACGATGCTCGTTGACACCAACGTATGGGTGGCGTTGCTCTTGCCCAGCCACCCGTTCCACCAGGTGAGCCGCGAAATACTCGCAGCACAGCGCACGCTGATGCTCTGCAACAACGTGCAGATCAGCCTGATGCGCCTGCTGACCACACCCAGCGTGCAGCGGCAGTATGGTACGGGGACGCTGAGCAATAGCGCAGTGGTACAGTCGCTGGCAGCGTTACGGGCGCACCCTGACGTGCAGGTCGTGACCGAGCCGACCGAGCTCTATGCGTCGTGGATTCAGTTCGCCGCCCACCCGACGCCAGCACCGAAGCGCTGGATGGATGCCTATCTGGCGGCTTTGGCGTTTCACCTCGGCGTACCCATCATCACACTCGATGACGGGTTCCGCGGGTATGCTACGTATGGTGTCCAGGTGGTGATGGTGTAGGCCGGGCCCGCAGAGGCGCAGAAATAGAGAGATCGCGGAGAATCCGATAGACGGTCACGATGAGGTTGTGTGGTGGGAAAAGTTGAAGAGAAGCGTGCACGCAGAGGCGGGGTGGGGCAAAGCTATATCTACGGGCGAGGTATACCTCGCCCTTGGTATGTGTGGTAGCAGATTTTTGCGCTATTGGGCGGGGCTTTTGGCAAAAAGCCCCGTTTTTCGTGGGTTCATCGCAGGGCGAAGCCGTCATGCCCCGCAAAGCGGGGTATCGCCCCTACGGTATCTCTGCGTCCTCCGCCTCTCTGCGGCTCCGCGCGTACGTTCCCCGACCGACATCCCCCACCCGATACCCTGTATAATGCACACGCCCTCGCGCAACGAATGATGTGCCGTTTTTTGCACATGATGATCTAAGGACCAGCCATGCAACTGAGTTATGACCGTGACGCCGGGACCCTGTATTGGTACTTCGTCGAGCTCGACGCCGACGAAGAGACCGAAGAACTCGAATGCCCGGTGTCCGTATTACTAGACGACGCCCGCCACGTGGCCGGCATCCAGCTCGATTTGAGTGACCTCGACGACCACACGGCCCTCGTCTCGCTGGCCCTCCCCTACGCCGAAGCGCGTTGGGACGACGAGACCAAGCACCTGCGCCTGGTCCTCGCCCCCTACACCAGCGTCGAAGCCCTGCCCGAACCGGCCTTCCTCGACGTCAACTCCACCGGCCAGATCCTCGGCATCGACGTCGCCGACGTCGACCACGAAATAACCGCCCGCTATACCATCCTCGAGCCCCACTTCATCTCGCTCGAAGAAGACGTCGAAGACGGCATTGTCCTGCCCGAAGTCGACGAGACCGTGGTCTTGCCCGAGGTCGAACGTGCCGGGATCGTGGCCATCCTGGGCCGCCCCAACGTGGGCAAGTCGACCCTGCTCAATGCCATCGTCGGCCAAAAGGTCGCCATCACGTCACCCAAACCACAGACCACCCGCACCGCCATCCGCGGCATTCTGACGCGCAGCGACGCCCAGATTATCTTTGTCGATACCCCCGGCGTGCACCGCCCACGCAACCGCTTGGGCACCTTCATGGTGCAGCAGGCCCGTCAGGCCGTGCCCGATGCCGATGTCGTCTGTATGGTGGTCGATATCACCCACATGCCCAACGAGCTCGACGAACGCATCGCCGCCATGATCCAGCGCACCAAAGCGCCCAAAATCCTGGTGCTCAATAAGGTCGACCGACCCAACCCCAATGCGGCCGCCTGTCTCGAGGCCTTCCGGGCGCTAGCCCCCTGGACGATGGAAGTCGCCATCTCGGCCCTGCGCAAACAAGGTGTCGACGCCCTAGTCGACCAAATCGTCGCCCTGCTGCCCACCGGCCAAGCCTTTTATGCCGCCGATACGCTGACCGACCAAAACGAACGCACCCTGTGCGCCGAGCTCGTCCGCGAACGCATCATGCACCTCATCGGCGACGAGGTCCCCTATGGCGTGGCGGTCGAGGTCGAAGAGTGGGAGACGCGGCCCAACAACAACGTCTACATCCGCATGACCATCCACGTCGAGAAGGACTCTCAAAAAGCCATCCTCATCGGCAAAGGCGGCGCCATGCTCAAGCGCATCGGCACCGATGCTCGGCCCGCCATCGAACGGATGCTCCAGCAGCGCGTTTTCCTCGATTTGTGGATCAAACCGCGCGACAACTGGCGCGACGACCCCAGCGCACTCCACTGGCTGGGCTACAACAAATAGGTTCTCTGCGCGGTCGCCTCGGAGGCGGCCGCGCCCGTATACACCCCACAGAGGAGGATGCCCGGATGCAATCCACACCGACAAACGACTACGCGCGCAAATGGTGGGCATTGGCGGCAGTAGGCAGCGGCACGTTCATGTCGACGGTCGATGGCTCGATTGTCAACATCGCGCTCAACACCATCCAACAGACCTACAACGCCTCGCTCGGCCAAGCCGAGTGGGTGATTTTAGCCTATTTATTAGGCATCGTCTGCTTGCTGCCCAGTATGGGCCGCTTGGGCGACATGATCGGCCGGCGCCGCGTGTATATGACCGGCTTCTTCCTCTTTGCGTTTTCGTCGGTCTTCTGTGGATTCGCCTGGGATATCAACTCACTAGTGGTCTTCCGGCTGCTCCAAGCCGT